>CALCFP010000001.1 GCA_937900725.1 uncultured Bacteroidota bacterium
CGCAACCAGGATCCTTTGTGGTTGGCCTGCAGTTCAACATTCACGGTGGGAGGCGTATATGCCGACTTCCCGTCGAACACGCAGGTAAAGAATGTCGTTTACTGCAAGATGAACGACGAGCAGAAGGACAGCAGGTTTGCAAGCAACTTTATGTGCTACTTCAAGGTCAAGGATGGCGCCAATATGGAGGAACTGACCGCCAGTTTCAACGCCGAGGAGAAGAAATTCCTTCCTGAAAACTACGGTTGGATAGAATTCAAGTCGGTTCCTATTGAGAGCATCTACTACCTGAACGAGAGTGGCGAGGGCATTTTTGTACGCTGTGGCGACAGGTCGGTGAGCAACACAATGTTAATCATTGCGCTCATAATCATCATAATATCGATGGTCAACCACATCAATTTCAACCTTGCGCTTGTGCCGATGCGGATACGGTCTATAAACACCCAGAAGGTATTCGGGTGCAACATAGCCCGTCTGCGTGCCGTGCTCATAATGGAGTCGGTGGCCGTATGCTTTGTGGCGTGGCTCATAGGCCTGCTCGCGACATATCTTGTTGGTGGCACGTGGCTGACGTCGTTTCTCATCGGCGACCTTACGATAGGAGGCAACCTTGGCCTGTGTCTTCTTACAGGAGCGGGCTCCCTGCTGATAGGCCTTTTGTCGGGCATCTACCCTGCCATAATGCAGACGTCGATAAACCCAGCATTCGCGCTCAAGGGCTCGTTCGGGCTGTCGAAGACGGGGCGTCGCCTGCGCGCCGTTCTGCTCATCGTGCAGTATATGGCGTCAATAGCGTTTGTGGCGTCGGCCTGCTTTGTATGGAAGCAGAACAACCATATGCTTGAGGGCAGTTCGCTTACAACGCTCGAGCAGGTGGTTCAGGCCGATGTTCCTGTCAAGTTGGCGCAGGAAAACTGCAAGCCGTTCATCAGCAGGCTGAAGGAGAATCCCGCCATACTGAATGTCGCTTTCGGGCAGAACACTGTCGGAGCGACGGACACCTACACCACTGAGGTCTACAACGCCAAAGACGGGCGCTCGGTGCAGTATCAGATAGTGTTTGGAACCGCCGAAGTGCTCGACGTGTTTGGCATCGATGTCGTTGAAGGAAGAAACTTCACCGACCCCACACTCGAGAACGGCGATGCCTATTCCATTGTCACAAAGAGTTTTGTTGAAGAGTCGGGCATAGAGTTGTCCGACAAGTTGTTCAGCGATTTCGGCAGTTGGGGCGAGTTGACGGGCAT
>CALCFP010000002.1 GCA_937900725.1 uncultured Bacteroidota bacterium
CTGTCGACAACGTCGTCGCAAAATTGCGCATTGTTTCTAACGCGTTGAAGGCCGACTTTGGAATTGACAAGCCAAAAATCGCAGTTTTAGGCTACAATCCAAACTGCATGAATGCCGTAAACCAGGAACGCGAGGAGAGCGAAGTTTTGATTCCAGCCATCGAGAAGGCGAATGCCGAGAATATATTGGCAATGGGACCATATGATGCCGATATCTTTTTTGGAACCAGCCTGTTCCAAAAGTTCGATGCGGTTTTGGCCTTGCATTATTCTCAAGGAATGGTGCCATTCCGCGCCTTGAGTTACGACGATGGCGTAAGTTATATGGTAGGAATGCCGCAACTATGTGTCGCCCCAGTCAGTGAAGTAGATTACGACAAGGCTGGCACCGATCAGGCACAGCCAAGTGCATTCCAAAGCGCAATGTGCTTTGCCTGCGACGTGTTGAATAACCGTGCCTTGCATCGCCAACTGACTTCTAATCCATTACAGAAGCACAACATTGCTGATTAGTAAAAAAAGGAATCTATAATATCAATCAGGCCGACAACTTATTTGTCGGCCTGATTGCGTTTATGCATAGTTGACTTTATTGTTTTGCTTCGGATATTGGCTCTACTTGGCCCTCCGAATTATCTTTTCTTTCAACAAATGGCAGGAACGACAGGAACACGAACAACGGGAAACTGAAATGGCTACTGCCACTGAACATGCAGAAGAAGTATTATTTTCCTAATGTATGTTCTGCCGTTGTGAAAAGTGGCTTATATAATGTTGATAAAAATTGCCATACGGTACAGACTTGAGTTCCGTATCGAATAGTTAGTTGTGTAATATTTGGTTGGAAATCAATAGAAAGTGCAGGGGAAATATATTTCTTTCCATATGGTTGAATTCCACAAAAATGTATCTTCTTTTGAAAAAAAATAAATGCGCTGGGTTGTTTACTCTATAGGCTCTATAATTGTTTCCAAAAACTATATGTTTTTAGTCTCTTAGTTTGATTTATTCTGCTAATATTGCATTTGTATAAAATGTGAATGATATATATTGACGTAATGTGCGCATTATGTTGATATGTATCATTTTACAAGTTATTGGTAATATTTAAGTCGTATTGTGAGCCACCCCCGACAGTGGCGAAGCTGTGTAGATATGTCAAGTTGGTATGTGCTAAAAACCAAACCTCGCCAAGAAAAAGCAGTAAGAAATGTTTTGCGATCAATAGGTGTAGAGCATTTTTTGCCAACAACATTTGATTATCATTATTACGGGCATGGACGGAAGAAAAAGATAGAGCAACCAGTTCTTCCAACAATGTTGTTTGTCAAGGTTGACGCCGATATTCGTTTTGAACTGATAAATTCTATAAAATACGATGTACATTATCTTGTTGACAGGAACACCAATTCGAGTATGACGATCCCAGATAGACAGATGGACGATTTCAAGCTTGTTTGCAACGTTCCAGACATCAAACTTGAATGTGTTGAATATGCAGTTGGGGACAGAGTCACAATTCAAAGTGGCGGTTTTGCAGGAATGCAAGGTTTTGTGAGTCGTGTTAATGGTAGAAATAGGTTCGTGATTGTTCTTGATGGATTGGCCAACATAGCTGTGGATTTACCGATTGGACGACTCGATTTTGAAGAAAAAATGTACGCAGTTGGCAAGATTCCCGGCGGATTCATCAAGAGAGAAGGACGTCCTACAGAAAACGCCATTCTTTCATCAAGACTTATGGACAGACCTCTTCGTCCGCTCTTCCCAAAGGGATTCTACAATGCAGTTGAAGTACAGGCAGTAACAGAGATTGT
>CALCFP010000003.1 GCA_937900725.1 uncultured Bacteroidota bacterium
CGCCGAAGCTCTCCATGTAGGTGAGGTTCTTGTCGGAGCCTGACTGGGTGAGGCGCTTGGTGCTGAAGAACATCATGTTGGTGTTGACATAGGCGCTGTCCACGTAGGTGGGGTTGCCGTTGATGTCGATGACGGCGTCGTTCGACGTTATTGTGCCAAACTCATTGTATATGTCAGAAACTGCAGCCAGCTTGCCGCAAAGTATGTTTCGAAAATCGGTGTACATTGTCTTGATGTTTCGGCCACGAATGTACGCCAAAAGGATGAAAGTTTGATATATGATGTTGTGGACTTACATAAATTCCACGTTTCCCATCTTATTTACAAGTGGAGTAAAAAGCCCAAACATTAATGCTTGGGCTTTGAAAAATAGATTGTTATGCTTGCATATATCGTTTGACAGTGTCAATTAATTGTTGTGCGTAGTTGTATATGTCTTCGACTTTATCAATTGAGTATTTTGTACTTTTCTTTTCTTCGTCAATCAATTCTATTTGTTTTTTCTTGAGATTGTTGAAGTGGAGTTTGCATATTGGTTTTCGGTTGTTGTCATCGAAAAGAATTGTAAAATATGTTTGTGTGTCGCGTTGCGCTATTCTGTTGATATCTACAGTGTTGGCTAGAATTGCCTTGACAATATAAAAACCTTGTAACTCATCTTCGGTTGTTTCAATATTAGGTTCCGATGCTTGAATGTCTTCGGTTTCTTGTTTGTCTTCTTTCTTGACATCTTCGGTCGATTTTATTGCGGCATTAAGTTTTTCTGAAATAACATCGTTGATATGGCTGTTAAATGCACGTTTTACTAAATCAGTAAAAGAGTCAATGACTTTTTGGGTGAGCATGCCGTCATATACACGTCTGGTTAGAACTTTAACAATATCAACTGATGGTTGAGTGAATTCATTCTTTATGCAGTCTTTTAGGCCAGACATATATTTCAACTCGTTGGCTGTGTTTAATATGCTGTCTTTATCGTAATATGACTTGTGAAATTGTTTTAACGCTTCAATTTGCGTGTCTTTTATATTTTCAATATTGAATTCAAGAAATGGTTTTTCATCCATTAGATTCTTTTGAACCAAGTCGGCGTAGAATCGGTAGTTGATACCATTAGTTAAAATTCCAAATTTTGCAGTTTGTGCTGCAGAAAAATAACCTTTAAGTTGTCCGACGTGAAAGTCTAAATCTTCTTCCCAATGTTTGCATTCTATTAAAATGGTAGGCTCTCCGTTGACGGATATTGCATAGTCAACCTTATCGCCTTTTTTCTTTGTCAAGTCGCAATCCATTTCAGGAATCACTTCCATAGGATTGAATACATCGTAGCCAAGCGCATTAATAAATGGCATAATTAAAGCATTCTTTGTCGCTTCTTCTGTTTTGCAAGTGTCTTTTAATTTGTTGACTTTATCTGAAAGAGCCAACACCATATCCTTGAAATCCATTTTGTTGTGTAATTTACCCTTTCAGTCCCAGAAGAGTGTTAAACAAAAAAAAGCGTGGAACTGACTATGCCACGTTCTTGGTCGGAGGTCGTAGGAAATACCTTTTTCAGAGAAATAGGAATAGTAGCCCACGCGTATGCGTGGAAACAACTATGCTGTTTTCTGAAAAGTCTTGAATTTCCTACGTTCCCGACTACAAAACAAGCATAACGCTTCTTGAATCAATATGTCTTTGGCTTTTATTTAAAGCCAAGCCCGAATATAAGCGTTATTTTTATATATTATGTGTAAATGTCTTTTTTTATGTTACGGATATTAAAAACGCCACTTGATTTCCAAGTGGCGTTCCGTTGTTTTAGTTGTTTGTTTGAATTATTGTTTGCGCAATTCCTTGACGATAGCCAGTGATTCGCGCACTTTGTTCTCGATAAATCCGAAGTCGCCGGCGGCAATGACATCCTTAGGAGTGAGTTGCGAGCCAAGCCCGACGCATGCAACGCCAGCCTTAAACCACGACTCGAGGCTCTCGCGCTCTGGAGCGACGCCGCCACTTGGCATAATGTTGGTCCAAGGGCAAGGGGCTTTTATTGCCTTGACGAATGATGGCCCGCCGACTTCCTTGCCAGGGAAAATCTTGACTATTTCGCCACCAAGTTCTTCGGCCAGATTTATTTCAGAAAGTGTTCCGCATCCTGGTAGCCAGCCAATCTTACGACGGTTGCAGACTTTTGCCATGTCAGGGTTGAGGCTTGGCGACACGATGAAGTTTGCGCCAAGTTGTATGTAGAGCGCCGCAGTGGCTGGATCGACAACTGAGCCAATGCCCATTGCCATTTCGGGGCAAGCCTTGGCGCACCATTTGTTGACTTCGGCAAAGACTTCGTGTGCAAAGTCGCCACGGTTGGTGAATTCAAAAACTCTGGCGCCACCTTTGTAGCAAGCCTCGACTACTTTCTTGACCAATTCGGCGTCGGCATTATAGTAAAGAGGCACGATGCCTGTCGATAGCATTGTGTTGTAAACCTGTAATCTTGTGAATCTGCTCATATTCGGAATGTTTATGAATCTTATATGTAATTTTTGATTGTATATTACTGTCAATTATCTACTTACACGTCCGCTTGCATCGCCACCCATTAACTTCTCGACTTCCTCTACGGTGACACGGTTGTAATCGCCATAGATGGTGTGTTTCAGGCAAGATGCGGCAACAGCAAAGTTCAGTGCCTTTTGGTCGTCGCCGATAAATGTCTGCAGACCGTAGATAAGACCGCCCATAAACGAGTCGCCGCCACCAACGCGGTCGACAATGTGGGTTATCTGATATTCAGGCGATTTGTACAGAGTCTTGCCGTCGTACAGCACGCCAGCCCAATTGTTGTTGTTGGCGTTGATGCTGCTTCGTAGCGTTGTAATGACTTTTTTGCAATTTGGGAATTGAGCCATAATCTGTTTTGATACAGAAAGATATGCGTTTGCATCGACTTTACCGCCAGCCACATCAACACCTTCAGGCTTGATAAGAAGCGCTTTTTCGGCATCTTCTTCATTGCCAAGTATTACGTCGCAGTATTGTACCAACTCTGGCATTACCTCATCGGCCCGTTTGCCGTATTTCCACAGGTTCTTGCGGTAGTTGAGGTCGCACGAAATGGTTAGCCCTTTTGCTTTTGCGGCTTTCAGCGCTTCAAGGCAAACGTCGGCTGCACCTTTTGAAATTGCAGGTGTTATGCCTGTCCAATGGAACCAGCCTGCGCCTTCAAAGACCTTGTCCCAGTCGATCATTCCAGTCTCGATTTCGGCAACAGATGAGCCAGCACGGTCGTAGATGACCTTGCTTGCGCGGCTCACGGCACCAGTCTCGAGGTAGTAGATGCCGATGCGGTTTCCGCCATATATGATGTCGTTGATATCGACGCCAAGTCCGCGCAATTCGTTTGTGCAGGCGCGTGCGATGTCGTTTTTCGGAAGCCTTGTTACAAAACTGACTGGCAAGCCGTAATTTGCGAGGGAAACGGCTACATTGGCCTCGCCACCGCCAAATGTGGCGCTCAACATATTGCCTTGTCCAAATCGTTCGTATCCTGGTGTTGCAAGCCGAAGCATCACTTCACCAAATGTCACTGTCTTTTTCATATACGTAAATTTTTATAGTTCAATATTTTAAAAATTAAAATAGTTTTTAGCGTTGCGGTAGCAAATGTCAGTTACCATATTGCCGAGCAAGTCGATGTCGTTTGGAAGTTCTCCGTTTTCAACATCGGTGCCAATCAAATTGCAGAGAATTCGGCGGAAATAGTCGTGGCGCGGATACGAAAGAAAACTGCGCGAGTCGGTGAGCATTCCCACAAAGCGACGAAGCAATCCGTGGCACGACAATGTGTTGAGTTGCTTTTCGATGCCATCTTTCTGGTCGAGGAACCACCAGGCCGAGCCCCATTGCATCTTGCCTGCGGTGGTGCCATCCTGGAAGTTGCCAATCATTGTGGCGAACACCTCGTTGTCGGCTGGGTTTATGTTGTATAGGATTGTCTTTGCCAGTTGGTTTGATGTGTCGAGTCTGTTTAGGAACTTGGCCATCGACTGTGCCTGGCTGAAGTCGCCAATGCTGTCGGTGCCTGCGTCTGGCCCGAAACTTGCCAGCAGGCGTGAACTGTTGTTGCGTATTGGGCCCACGTGGAATTGCTGCGCCCATCCTTTTTGGAACACTTGCACTGCATAGCGGTATAGTGCAGCCGAACGGAACTTGATGATTTCTTCGGCCGTAAGGTCTTTGCCACCACGAACCTTGGCGAAAATCTGCTCAATCTCGATGTCGGAATAGTCGGCGGCATATAGGAAATCGAGACCAAAATCGGCCAGACGGCAACCAACGGAGTGGAAATAGTCGATGCGGCGGTCGAGTGCGTCAAACATTGCCTTGAAACTGTTAATGTCGACATTGGCGGCGGCGGATAGTTTGTCGATGTAGGCATTCCACGCTTTTGTGTTATTTACATCAGATGCCTTGTCGGGACGCCAGGTCGGCAGAATCTTTGTGGGGCAGGCCGATGTGGCAATTTGCCTATGGTAGCGCAAATCGTCGGTTGGGTCGTCGGTGGTGCAGGCCACCTCGACGTTCATCTTCTGCATCATTCCCCAAACGCTGAATTCATCAGACTTTAGCATTTCGGCTGTTTTGGCGTAGATTTCATCGGCCGATTCGGGATTGAGCAGAATGTCGATGCCGAAGTACATTTTCAATTCAAGGTGAGTCCAGTGGTACAGCGGGTTGCGCAGCGTGTAAGGCACGGTGGCGGCCCAAGCGTCATATTTTTCGCGGTCGGTGCCGTTGCCAGTGATGTATTTCTCGTCGATTCCGTTGGCACGCAGCGCACGCCATTTGTAGTGGTCGCCAGCGAGCCAGATTTGTGCAATGTTGTCGAATTTGCGGTTCTCGGCAATCTGCTGAGGCACAAGGTGTGAGTGGTAGTCGATGATAGGCTGTGTCTTGGCGAAATTGTGATATAGATCCTGCGCGGTTTTGGACTTGAGCAGGAAGTTGTCTGTTATGAATGTTTTCATTTCCGTAAATCTTTTTCCAGTTTTATAAATCAGATACTACTTCGTGCTTTGGCACAAGGCTTTTCATAATGGCCCAGCCTGTCAGGTAACAGATACCGCATACGCAGAACATTACAAAATAACCTGCGGGCTTGCCTGAGAATCCCATAAAAGTCATTGGTTCGCGAAGGTATGTTGAACCTTGTTCCAACAAGGTTTTGGTCATCTCTACGGCCTTGCCGTCAACCATTGTAGTGCCAGCCGAATAGACAAACAGCATACCTGACAGTTTGTTGAACAGGAAGCAACTGATGCCGCCAGCCATGCCGCCGATGCCAGTGATTGTGGCAACGGTGTGCTTCGGGAACATATCGCTCACGGTAGAGAACAGGTTGGCGCTCCACGATTGGTGCGCTGCTCCTGCAATGCCAACTATTATTATTGGGAACCAGAAAGATATGGAGCCGAGTGGCTGTGCCAGAATGGTGAGTAGCGGGAAGAATGCGAAAATCATCATTGCCTTCATCTTGCCAGCGTATGGGTCCATTCCTTTTTTCTCGACAAATATTTTGGGCAGATATCCGCCAAACACCGATAATATACATATAAAATATATGGTGAAAAGTCCCCAACGGCTTTGAGGCGTCGTTGTGTCGTATCCGTAAACCGAACTCAGGTAGACGGGCATCCAGAAAAGGAAGAACCACCAGGCTCCGTCGCTGAAGAATTTGCCAGCGGCGAATGCCCAAGTCTGTTTGAACGAGAAACATTTCCAGAACGATATCGTTTTCTCCTTTGTCTCGGCAGTCGCACTGCCATCTGAATTGATATCTTCGTTATCTTGTTGAATATATGCAAGTTCGTTTTTGCTTACTCGGTTGCATTTCTCGGGCTTTTCGTACATAAACCACCAGAAAATCATCCACACGAAGCCGAGTGCGCCAATAATGATGAATGCCATTTCCCAGCCACATTTCTGTGCAATGATTGGGATGCAGAGAGGTGCGATTAGTGCTCCAATTTGTGCACCTGAGTTATAAATGCTTGTGGCAAAAGCACGGTCTTTTTTTGGGAAAAATTCGGCAGTAACCTTGTTGGCGGCGGGGAAGTTGCCCGATTCGCCTACGGCAAGAATGAACCGAGCGGCGATGAACATCCACATGCTGACGGTTGAAATGGTGAGGGCGATGTTGCCAGTGG
>CALCFP010000004.1 GCA_937900725.1 uncultured Bacteroidota bacterium
TTTGCTACAATCTCACGTAAGAAAATCTCGTGGTCGGAATAAAGGAACTTCTTGATTACGGGGAAGATATTCTCGCTCGTAACACCAATTTTACCTGTTTGCATAGTATATAAAGTTTAGTTATTTTTTTTAATGACAGACGGACATACGCAAACAGCGTGCCACAAGCAAACGGCGGAAAGTTTGGCACAAATGTCACAATCGGTGCTGACAAAAAGGCGGATTTTGGCGGGAATCAGTACACAATTCTAAAAAAACGGGAATTCTTGTTGTAATTTGCTTAACGGCGTTTTGTTTTTGGACGCATATATTCAATATTAGGCTGATAGACCCACATTCCGTCTTCAAACTTAAGCGCGTCATACGACATGTCGGGACCGAAAAACATTGGGTTGTCGGTGTCCTGCGTTCCCATTGCCGTCAAATGGTCCATGACTATCAAATCGAGATTGGCATCGTACTGAATCATCATTGAGGCGCGTTTGGTGTACTCAAACACAAGACGACTGATTTTCCTGCGACCAATCTTTATCATAGGCTTGCCGAATCGAGGCTCGCCAAAATCGTTGAATGTCAATGGTTCGACAATCTTTTTGGTTGTATATAATCCGCAACCATCCCAACCTAACAATGTATAGATGGTTTCGGACTGCATTTTTGTCTCAACAATGCCGTAATACAACATTCCGAACCAATGACGAGGCGACAACACCTGATTCTCAGCATCTTCAATATCATCACTGCAGTCATTCAACTTGAAAAGGGCGACTTCATGGTCAGACTTGTCGTTGTATTGCAGATATCCGAAATAACGGTAATTGCCTGCGTCGCCAACTGTAAACCAGGTGAATATGCGCAAACGCCCATCAGATGACGAAACCACTCCTATGTCGTTTTTTATACTGTCGAATGGATAATTGAACGAGCCTTCAACCTCGAGCGTCTTGCCCAAGATGTCAGAAATCTGGCTGGACAGGCTATCCTGCAAAGCATCTTTATATCGGGTTGCCGACAATTGAGATGACAATTGGGCAATACTTTTTTCAGCCTCTACCAAGACGCTGTCGGAATCAGTTGCAGCACAAACCGACTGACAGGCCACCAACAAAAGAATAAACAATATCGTATTAAAGACTTTCATTTCGGTAAATACAAACGGACAAATCTTGCAGAAATTGCCTGCAATACGTTTCAAACAGGAATATCTGCTGAAAACTAAAAAAAACAAAGCCTACAAGAAAATCATGCAGGCTTCGTCAAATCAACAATCAATTATTTATTTAGAAGAAATTGTATTCAATTCGTTAATAAGCGTGTCACGGTACGACTTGCCAATTGGAATCAACTTTGGTCCAGATTCGGTACGCATAACCACATTACTTTCCTCAATATAGTCTATCTGACTTACATTCACTATGTATGAACGATGAACACGCTTGAATTTTGCCATTGGCAGTTTGCCTTCGATGGCCTTCATTGTATAATGAATGGTGAATTTTTCCTTGAAAGTATTGACAGTGACATAGTTTTCAAGAGCCTCAACCCAAAGAATGTCATCGTACTTGATACGCACGAGTGTGGCATTCTTTTTCTTGATGAAATCAACTGTGTATCCGAAACTCTGACTCCCACCATGCTCCAGTTCCTCCAGTGCAAGACCTTCGGCAACCAGAAGGTGCCGGAAGGCTGGATCATTGTGGCAGCCGGCAACCCGCCTGAGTACAATAAATCCGTTCGCGACTTTGACATGGTAACTCTCGACCGCGTCTGCTACATCAACGTGGAGGCTGATTATCGCGTATGGCGTGACTACGCAG
>CALCFP010000005.1 GCA_937900725.1 uncultured Bacteroidota bacterium
ATGGGCTTCAGTATGAAGCACACCATACATCATATCATTTTTTTCTATTATGATTACATAGATAATTATATGAGTAAGCCTTTCAGGCTATTGATTAGCGGACATCAATAAAATGAAAAAGACAATTTTTATTAAAATAATTTGCAAGAATGAAAACAAAATAATAACTTTGCACGACGTTGTATAACACTTGTATAAAAAACATAGGAGATGGAGACAACAATAGTAAGAAAACAAACCGCATTTCGACTGAATGAAGTGCTGCTTGACGACCTCAAGTTGCGTGCTGCGAAGTGCAATCGAAGTCTCAACAATTTCGTGGAAAGCATCCTGGCACAAGCTTTATATGGCCAGCCAAACCCTGACACCGTTGAAGCCATCAAGGAATCACGCTCAGGAAAGTACGCCGGCACACTTGAGATGAAAGATTTCGACTCATTCCTAAACAGTATCGATGAACAATAATGAAAGAGGTTCGTTATTCAACCAAAGCCAAAAAAGACCTCAAACGCTATCGACACGACATGGAAAAGATGAAAGAATTATTCCATGTCTTGCTTACAACCAGCAACCAAATAACCAATAATATTTTTTATGGCCAAAGGCCACATTTTTTACCGTAAGGTATTTCTTCGACTAGCGAAGCGACTAAAGTCGATGATGTCATTTCGTTATGTGTGGCTCTTCGGCACGAAGAGCGATGTGATGGTTACGGCTGGGCGTTATGAACTTGTTCATATAAGCACAGACGCAACCAACACATCAAGGCTGCCAAAGGCAGACACACATAATGAAATGTATTTTTTTCTATTGATAATCATTGAAGTCCAGAAAATAAGTTGGAGGCTTTTGTGTGGTCGCTACGCTCAAAATCTAACAATAAATAAAAAATAATGTCAGACAAGCTGCAAAAAAAATCGAGCACGCAGCGAAAATAAAACTACGTGCCCGAATTGCTTTATATATAAATAAGGTGTCAGACGTTACCAAAGGTCTTCGTCAAAGTCCATCTTTGCATCAAATGGCTTGCCTGTCTCATCCTGTCCTGTATTCTCGACGCCTTCGCCCTCAGGCTTAGGCGGCGAACCAGCAAGCATGACCCTCTTCATGTCAACTGTTATGACACGTATCTGTGGCTTATTGTAGTTTCGTTTCATTTTCATACTTCTTATCTATTAATGTACTTCTTGCCGTCCTTGACTACAACGCCCTTGAAGTCCTTGCCTACTGCCTGACCATTGAGGTTATACATACGCTCAGAGTCAGATTCAGCTTTGCTTATTGAGTTTATATCCGTCGGTTCGTCGCCGATGACCATAATATCTATCTTTGCGTATGGTGCAGGTGGTAGGTCATAATAGTTGTCTGAGCGCGGCGTGATTGTAAGGTAGAAACGCATTGGGTTCAACGACTGACCAACCGCTGGCTGCTGATAAGTTCCGCCACCGTATGCATACCAGTCGCAATCGTCGGCAGTAGCTGTCTTCTTCTCGTAAATTCCTGTCACCGTAATCTCCTGTTCAGCCGAATGCATCACAAGGTCGTATTTATTACCAGAGCCACAGAACTCAGCATTGCTAACCGTAATGGCCTTCTCGCCTGTTGACTTCGACTTGATGAAGTATGCCCTATTGCCTAACAATGTACCGCCTGACTTCATCTTTACTATCGTAATGAAGAACTGTCCGGTGGCATCGGTGTATGTTCCTGCAAACTTAGCAAACTCGTAATCGCGGAGCAAATCATCAGTTATCGTCATGTCAAACGGCACAAACCAAGCCTGCCAGCCAGTATTGTTGAACGTGCGGGTGTAAGTGAGGTCGCCCATAACGGTAAAGCCTACAGGCGCCAGATAGCTAACAGCATCTTTAAGCGTAAAGCCATCACTTGCTTCAAGATAATATTTCCCATCTTCCTTGGTCAGCAATACTGGTTTGTTGTCTGTGACAAAAAAGTCTTCGAAATCCTGTTCGCATCGGCTGCAATGAGCCTTCTCGCCTACCAATGAGAGATTGTGCCCTAATGCAAGCGAAGGCAAGTCTTCAAGTGTCGTTTCCTGTGTGTGGGTTGCGTCAAGGAAAAGCTTGTTGCATACAGTACATTCCCAGTATTCCTTCAATCCGCATTCCGTACAAGTTGCGGTTGCAGGATGATATATCATTGATGGCATCATAACTGGATATGCAGTACTTGAATGATACCAAGACATACCATTTACCTTCTGTCCATTCAGTGCATTAAGAGTGTTTGAATAAAAATCATTACTGCCTTCTGTTGCACCATAACTGTTGGTTACAGTATTACTTCCTACATTGCCCACATTCGTTATGGCGTAACAGTTGATAATCTTTCCTTTAGCCGCTTGGTCTGCAATTCCATATATGTCTGTTCCTTTTATGGAACCATCAATTACAAAGCAGTTTTCGATAGTACCCAGATTTGCTGCACATATACATCCTCCGAAAGAACCATTAACCACAATATCAGGAGCAATAAGGCCTAAATTACGAATTATTCCGTAACTAGAGCGAAACAATCCGACATTGGTTTGATCGTTTCTCTGCACATTACTGATTGTATGTCCTGTTCCATCAAAAACACGTCCATTATCTAAGGTTCTTGCTGGCAAATTTTCTTCTTTTTTTAGAATAATGTCTTCAGTAAGGAATGCATTGATTGGAATCGTTGATTCAGCATTGTTATTTATATACTTCATAAACTCCTCTGCCGTGGTGATTACCTTCCAGCCCATCACGCAACTCTTGTTCGTTTCCGTCAAGCCATAGGCGG
>CALCFP010000006.1 GCA_937900725.1 uncultured Bacteroidota bacterium
CATCGCCGGGGCGAATGTTTGCGTTATTGATGACGTCGGCGCGTTTCATTCGGCAGGTTACGGTGCTGTCGACGATTATGGTGCGCACCAGGTCGCCAACATCGGCAGTCTCGCCACCAGTGGCATAGACGCCTACGCCCATATCGCGCAGCTCGGCAAGCAGTTCATCAGTGCCGTTGATTATTGCAGATATGACTTCGCCAGGGACAAGCATCTTGTTGCGCCCTATGGTGCTCGACACCAGAATGTTGTCGACGGCGCCCACGCAGAGCAGGTCGTCAATGTTCATTATTAGCGCGTCTTGGGCAATGCCTTTCCACACGCTCAAGTCGCCAGTCTCCTTCCAGTAGAGGTAGGCCAGACTCGATTTGGTGCCTGCGCCGTCGGCGTGCATTATGTTGCAGTAGTCGGGGTCACCGCCCAGTATGTCGGGGATAATCTTGCAGAAGGCTTTTGGGTAAAGGCCTTTGTCAATGTTTTTTATGGCGTTGTGCACATCTTCCTTTGATGCCGAAACACCTCGCAGATTGTATCTTTCTGAATTGTTCATATTGATTATTTACCTCCGCAAAGTTACACTAATCATTGAAAATAGACTATTAAAAAGGCGCTGACAATTATCAGCAAAAACAATATCTCAGCCAGTGCATTGTGGCGTATCTCCATAAAATATAGAGACGCTATGAATGACAGCGCAATGGCGACAAATACCAGAAGCGTCATTCCTGAACACGGGATGGCGAAGAAGGCCGCTACGGACAGCAGTATCAGCCAGAAGAAGAGGCTGAAGTATTTGCGTGTGGTGACTTTGTACATTCTTATGCATTGCGACATTGTGAACAGCGCAAAAAATATTATAAGGCACGAATAGCATATTGCTCCGTATTGCACAACGCCGAGTTCGATGGTGAATGCCTGTGTCAGGCTTATTTGCGACATTCTGTCGAAAAATGCATCTGTCTGGTCGGTCATGAACATTCCAAACAGGTAGAACACGAACGGTGTAATGTAGCCCAGTATTGCGGCCAGGAAGTCGCGCATCTTGAAGAACCTTATCACAAACTGTGATGCAAATACAAAGAACATTGTTGCAACCAATGGCGGAAAGAACAATGTGCCGATGCCAATCAGCAGACCGCTTTCAAAGTATTGCTTTGGCATCTCGTACATTTGTTCGCTGTCCAGAATCTTTGTCATTGCCAACATAAAGAACAGGTTGGCGACAAGTACTGGCAGAAGATTGTAGTTTGGTGCCAACGAACTCACAACCAATACAAAGAACAATGGTGGCAGAATCGTCTTGTTTTCAACAATGATGAATTTCAAGTCGATGCGCAGCAGCAGGAACGCTTCAATCAACATCAGTGCAAAAGCAACAAGTTGAGTGCCCCATACGCTTGAAAACATGCCGCAAATGATGTCGTTGTAAAGGGCCGAGCCTTCGTTTATCGAGGGAGTCCATTGCGGATTGCCGAATATGGGCAGCCATAGCACAACGGCAATCATTACCGTCAGCACGTGCATTATTGGCGAGTTGCTTTTGTATAGGTTGAATAGCATGGCTTAAAGTTTTTGTACGTCCTGACCTATGTCTCTGCGGAAATATGCGCCTTCAAACGATATGTTCTTGATGTTGGCGTATGATTTGTCGAGTGCGCCTTGAATGCTGTCGCCAAGCGATGTCACTGCGAGCACGCGGCCACCGTCGGTGAGCACTTCCTTGTCTTTCAGTTTGGTGCCGGCGTGGAACACGGTGCTTCCTTCAACATTTTCAAGCCCGGTGATTGGGAATCCTTTCTTGTAGCTTTCAGGATACCCGCCCGAAACCATTACCACGGTGATGGCTGTCTCTGCCTTTTGCTTGGCTTCCATGCCTGCAAGCCGTTGCTCGGCTGTTGCGGTGAGCAGGTCGAGCAGGTCGCTGTCGAGGCGCGGGATCACGACCTCGGTTTCAGGGTCGCCCATGCGTACGTTGTATTCAATGACGTACGGGTCGTTGCCACACTTGATGAGGCCGAAGAAGATGAATCCGCGGTAGTCGATTTTCTCGCTTTGCAGACCTTTTATTGTAGGCTCTATTATTCGGCTGATGATTTTCTGCTTGAATTCAGGAGTGCAGAACGGCACAGGCGATACGGCGCCCATTCCGCCAGTGTTCAGGCCGCTGTCGTGCTCGCCAATGCGCTTGTAGTCCTTGGCTTCGGGCAGAAGGACGTAGTCCTTGCCGTCGGTCAGCACGAAGAACGAGCACTCTATTCCCGACAGGAATTCCTCAATCACGACCTTTGCCGATGCGTCGCCGAACTGTCCGTTAAGCATTGTCTCGAGGTTGTCTTGCGCTTCCTTCAGGTCGTTGATGATAAGCACGCCCTTGCCGGCAGCCAGTCCGTCGGCCTTCAGAACGTAAGGAGCCTTCAGTGTTTCAAGGAATTTCTTTCCTTCGGCAAGAGTCTCTTTCGTGAAACTCTGATATGCGGCTGTCGGTATTCCGTATTTCTGCATGAATTTCTTTGCATATTCCTTGCTGCCTTCGAGTTGTGCGCCTTCGGCCGATGCGCCAACTATGCGTATGCCTGATGTTGTCGGGTCGTTTTTGAACGAGTCGGTGATGCCTTTTACAAGAGGCTCTTCGGGGCCTACGACAAGCAGGTCGATGTTGTTGAATTTGGCAAAATCCTTTATCGCGTCAAAATCGGTAACCTTGATTGGCACGTTGATTCCGACTGTTGCTGTGCCTGCGTTGCCAGGAGCAATGAACAGGTGTTTGAGTTTTGGACTTTGTGAAACTTTCCACGCAATTGCGTGCTCGCGGCCGCCAGAGCCGATAATCATTACGTTCATCAGGTTATTTTTTAAATAGTTTAAGAATCTGTTCAAGGTCTTCAGGCGTGTCAACTGACAAGCCCTCGTCAGTGGTTACGGCTGTCTGAATGTCGTAGCCGTTCTCGAGCCAGCGCAGTTGTTCGAGCGATTCAGCCGTTTCAAGGCTGCTCTTGCTGAGTTTTGTTATTTCAAGAAGGATGTCTTTCCGGTATCCGTACATTCCAATGTGTTGCAGGAAGTTGTGCTTTTGCAACCAGTCTTTCTGCTCGCATCCGCGGATGTGGGGAATTGTCTGTCGGCTGAATAGCAATGCCTTGCCGTTTTTGTCAACCACCACTTTTGGCTTGTTGGGGTTGAAGAGTGTCTGCTCGTCGTCGACGGGTTTGACAAGTGTGGCAATCTGCACTTTAGGATTGGTAAACAGTCCCGCCAGCAGGTTGATCTGCTTTTCGGCAATGAAGGGCTCGTCGCCTTGGATGTTTATCACCACGTCGATATTCTGCCCGTAGGTTTTCTCGTAGTTCCTTACGGCTTCGGCGCAACGGTCGGTGCCGCTTGGGTGCTTGTCCGATGTCATCACAACCTTGCCTCCGAACGACAGCACGGCATCGTAGATGCGTTGGTCGTCGGTTGCCACAACCACGTTGTCGAGGGCTTTTGATGCTTGTTCAAACACGCGTTGCACCATATATTTGCCGTTGATGTCGGCCAGTGGCTTGCCCGGAAACCGCGATGAGGCGTAGCGAGCGGGAATGATTCCTAAAATGACCATTTGCTTTTACTTTTAATGTGCAAAAGTACTAATAATTACAAATTTGAAATTACAAATTTGGAATTACGGATTTGAAATGTCGTTTTTTTCGTTGGATTTATTCCTTTTTGCCCCGTTGGTTTTCGAGATTAGGATTTAATCCTTTTTGGAATTGGTTTCAAATTCAAGATTTATAGTTCCCTAACTCCTTATTCCATAGTATTTTGCTATTTTGCAAACTAAAAATTGTCAATTTGCAAACTTGCTTTTCGATGTTTGATATATGTTTGCACTGTTTAAAAAAAATAAGTATGAATAATTTTTTTATTAATTATTGGAAATTATCTGTATTATGTTGCATAATGATGGCAACCAGCGTGTGCAATGCACAAAATTTAACTGGTAGTGGAACAGAATCAGAACCTTATCTAATTTCGACTCAATCAGATTTAGAAATTTTTGCTAATAATGTTAATAGTGGAATTTCCTACGAAGGCAAGTTTATAAAACTGACTGATAATATTAAATGTGATTATAATGAAAATAACCAATGGACACCGATTGGAAATTATGACAAAATTTTTCTAGGCACATTCGATGGCAATGGAAAAACAATCAGCGGACTTTATTTTGATAATTCAAATCAAAATTATGTAGGTTTGTTTGGATATAATCAAGGAACCATAAAAAATGTAGGAGTAGTTGATTCGTATTTTAAAGGGAAACAAGCTGTCGGCGGTGTGTGTGGATATAATGAAGGCACCATCACAAATTGCTACAATACTGGAGAGTTTCGTGGTGAATCGTATATCGGTGGTGTGTGTGGATATAATAATAATCAAGGTACCATCGCAAATTGCTACAATACTGGAAAGGTTAGAGATGGGTATATCGGCGGTGTGTGTGGAAAGAATTATGGCCCCATCACAAATTGCTATTATTTATCCGACGCTGATAATGGGAATGATGCTAAAACCAAAGACCAATTTAATAATGGTTGTGTAGCATATTTATTATCACAAGGAAAAAATGGTGGA
>CALCFP010000007.1 GCA_937900725.1 uncultured Bacteroidota bacterium
CTGCTGCTGATGCGGCAGGGGTATGATGTCATAGGCCTGACCATCTGGAACCACAGTCTCGGAATGTCCGGAACGGATACGGAGCCCGGTTATGTGGCAGAAGCAAGGCAGATGGCCGCGAAGCTTGGTGTGGAGCACTATGTGGCGGATGAGCGCGAGGCATTTGACCGCGATGTGGCGATGCCGTTCGCACGGAAGTGGCTGGACGGACTTACTCCGAATCCCTGTGTGGAATGTAATCCGCTGTTCAAGTTCCGTCTGCTTCTGGAATGGGCTGACAGGCTTGGTTGCAGGTACATAGCCACCGGACATTATGCAGGTGTCGTACGTGACGGTGACATATTCTATATAGAGCAGGGAAGGGATTCCCTGAAGGACCAGAGCTATTTTCTGTGGAAATTGGGTCAGGAGGTGCTGTGCCGCACGCTTTTCCCGGTCGGAGGAATGACCAAGGCTGAAGTGCGTGAGTATCTCGCCGCCAACGGCAGTCCAAGCCAGTCCTGTCACAACACCGGCGAAATGGTTGTCATCGTACATATCGCGTGAATATACGGGCTTGCCTAAAAAATCCTCAACATCTTTTTTAGTCAGCGACGACGGTACAGGCTCACCGAATACTATCTTTTTCGCAATTTTCCTGGATATTTCGGCCATACGCTTGTCAAGTTCCCTCACCCCTGACTCACGGGTGTAATTCTCTATAATATAAGTCAATACATCGTCACTGATATTAAATGGATGTTCGCCAAGACCATGATTGGCTAACTGCTTAGGCAATAAATGTTTTTGCGTAATCTCAATTTTCTCTTCCACAACATACCCGCTAACATCAATCATCTCCATACGATCACGCAACGGCGCACTAATGTTGGCAATATTATTGGCCGTGGCAATAAACATCACGTTCGACAAGTCAAAATCGACATCAAGATAATTGTCATGGAAAGCATTGTTCTGTTCTGGGTCAAGCACTTCAAGCAATGCAGAAGAAGGGTCGCCGTGATAATCATTGCTGACTTTGTCTATCTCGTCGAGCACAAATACAGGATTTGCCGATTTCGCTTTTTTTATGCTTTCAATAATACGACCAGGCATAGCACCAATGTAAGTTCTGCGATGTCCACGGATTTCCGATTCATCATGCAAACCGCCAAGCGACATACGAACATATTTCCGTCCAAGCGCTTCTGCGATTGACTTCCCGAGTGATGTCTTGCCGACTCCTGGAGGACCATAAAGACACAAGATTGGCGATTTGAGGTCGCCTTTCAGTTTCAATACAGCCAAATGCTCAAGAATCCTTTCTTTGACCTTCTCAAGCCCGCAATGCTGACTGTCAAGTATCTCTGAAGCCTTATGCATATCAAACAGGTCTTCTGTGAAAACATTCCATGGCAAATCGAGCATAGTCTGCAAATAGTTCAACTGAATGGAATATTCGCCAGAAGCAGTATTCAAATGTTGCAGTTTCGACACTTCCTTTTCAAAATAATCAGCCATGTCATCATTCCACTTCTTACCTCTCGCCTTCTTACGCAATTCTTCAATCTCCTTATCGACTGGATTTCCGCCAAGTTCGTTCTGAATTGTCTTTATCTGCTGATTAAGCAAAAATTCGCGTTGCTGCTTGTTGAGTTCCGTCTTGACTTTTGCTTGGATATCTTCCTTGAGTTCAATCATTTGAATCTCACGAGACAATAATTCAAGCAATTTGATGCTGCGTTTGAAAATATCCGACTCTTCAAGTAATGCCTGCTTTGTTTCTGTGGATATTGAACTGTTTGCACAGACAAAATTCAACATAAAGAACTTATTCTCAATGTTTCGGATAGCGAAATCGGCTTCACGGGGCATATTTGGTGTCAAATGAACTATTCTCATCGCCAAATCACGAATAGAACCAGTAACCGCTTCAAATTCAGATAATTGTTCCTTTTCTGGCATTATTTCATCGATAGCCTCGATTTTTGCCGTAAAGAAAGGCTCATCCGACAAGTACTCATCAACCTTGAAACGACGTTTCCCTTGCGCTATGACTGTTGTGGAATTATCAGGCATTTCAAGAATGCGGACAATCTGAATTACTGTTCCATATTCATATAAATCAGATGCTTTGGGCTCCTCAATTCCTGAATCGCGTTGTGCGATTGCACCTACAATCTTATTACCTTGATAAACCTGGCGGATAAGTTTAAGTGATTTTTCACGTCCAACACTAATTGGAATCATCACACCTGGGAACACCACCATATTGCGCAAAGGAAGTATCGGCAATGTTTCAGGCACTTCAAACTTGCTGTTTGATGGTTCTCCGTCGGTTAGTATCGGAATAAACTCAGGTCTTTGATTCTGTTCGTCAGATGACATTATATCTTCTATATCAAAATCTTTTTCAATGCTCATTTTCAGATATTTATCTTATTCTATATTTTTCTGTCAAGTTATACACTTCTGTTAGAATTTTTCTGTCAATCTCGGAAAAAACGACATTGCGACGTTCCATTACACGTGTGGCAATTTCACAAGCCCTATCAACTGTACAGGTTGTAAACCCTGATGCGCCGCCCCACGAGAAAGACGGGACAAAGTTACGAGGAAAACCGTCACCAAAAACATTTGTTGCGACACCTACAACTGTTCCTGTATTGAACATAGTGTTAATGGCAGTCTTGCTATGGTCGCCCATAACCAAACCGCAGAACTGCAAACCAGTCTTGATGAACTTTTCGGCAGGATAATTCCACTGACGGACTTCGGAATAATCGTTCTTGAGATTTGAGCAATTGGTATCGGCGCCAAAATTGCACCATTCACCCACAACTGCGTTACCAAGAAATCCATCGTGTCCTTTGTTGCTGTTGGCAAAAATGACCACGTTGTTCAACTCGCCACCAACCTTTGAATTGGGGCCAACCGTTGTCGGACCATATATTTTGGCACTCATTTTAACTGTCGAATTTGAACCAAGCGAAAAAGGTCCACGAATAACCGAGCCTTCCATAACTTCACTATTCCTACCTATATATATAGGCCCGTTAGTAGTATTCAAAATACAACATTCAACAGTAGCACCATGCTCAATGAAAATGTCGCCATTGCCTATGATGCGATTTGAAGAACTCAACTGTCCAGATTTCCTGCCTTTTGTAATTATGCGGAAATCGTGCTCGATTGCTTCGCCGTTAAGCGAGAAGATATTCCACAAATGCGCGATTCTTCGATTTTCAGAAATTTGTTGTGTATAATTTTTAAATGAGATTTTCAACGGGTCAAACCGCTCAGCCTGCGATTTTTCCAAACGAATGGCACAAACCACATCGCCACTCACAAGGGCCTGTCCCACTTCGAGCGATTCCAACTCCGACAAAAGTTCGGCTGTAGGAATAACCGACCCGTTGATAAACATATTGTCGGACGATATCTGCACTGGGTATTTTTCTGAAAGATACTGACGTGTGCAATATGATATCGGTTCGCCTATTAGGTATTTCTCCCATTTTTCGCGAATTGTCATTATACCAATCCTTATTTCAGAAACAGGGCGTGTAAATGTCAATGGTAACAATTCATCCCATGTATCGTCATCAAAAAGTATGTAGTTCATAGTTTTCCGATTAATTAACGACAAAATAAATTATTATTTCGTAAACAATGT
>CALCFP010000008.1 GCA_937900725.1 uncultured Bacteroidota bacterium
GTTAAATCCATCAAAATCAAAGAAGATAGATACATTTAAAAATGAGATAGATATATAAAAAATTCATTGAGACGTAAAATTGATACATTTCTTTTTGATTGGGAACAACGAAAAAGCCATTTGCCGTTTCAATCCTGGCAAGACAATGAAAGTGTTTCCGCCAAAGCATCCGTATCTACCTAAAGGTTGTGGCGGTTGCGAACGGACATCTTCGGCCTATACATTGGTTGTTCCGACCTGAATATTTGCAAACCAAATTGGCCGGCTTTTCCATTTCAACGCCGAAATGCTCCTTGACAAAGTCAATTGCACTGAAAACTGACAAGAAAGAGTCTCTTTTACAGCATCTTGGGCCACCTACCTCGCCTATTTTCGCAAGCGACTTGGATGTCATCTGATTTGACAATGCAAATGGCTCGTTTGACAAAGGCGTTGATTTAGAGATTATTGAGACAAACATTCCCGCCCCAAAATCCGCAAGCGCCACCTGGCACGTTTTTGCCACGGCTCATCATCTCGACAATCGACTCATGCAAATTTATTTCACCGCCTGCGTTGAAATATGCCGTAAGCAATGCCGAACCCACCAAAACGTGATGTTCCGGGCCATGCATGTGGCAAAACGGCAAATCCATAAGAGATTGGATTATGTCAAACGGATTTTTCGATCTGGAAGCAAGGCATAAACTGATTATAGTGTCAAGCCCCTTGGTGTGGCATTCGTTGCAAACATAATGGCCATTCTCGCACTTGGTCTTGCTATTCTCTTTTGTGTGGCAAATGGCACATTCCATCATCTCGTCCTTATCAAGATAGACAAGCGGGCTTTTGCAAATAAGACATTCCTCGTTCATAAATATCAGTTATTAAGACATTGCCAATATACAAAAAGAAGACGGTACAAGCCCAATGGCTTGTGTTATGAAGAATGCAATTAATGAAAAAGTGGAGTCATAAAAAGGCAACGATAGGGAAATAAAAGACAAACATTTAGTATTTTTGACAGATAAAATTCTTTGAACAAAAACCACAATAAAAAACAAAAACGATTTTCAACTAACATATAATCAGACCGTTTGCTTAATGAGCAATTTGATACATATAGATAAAGAATACAAAAGTTGGATAAATAGTATGATTTCTTTATACCGACAGCAGCAAGTGAAGGCAGCTGTTAAGGTCAATAAAGAGGTGATACAATTTTATTGGACATTGGGTAAGGATATTTCCGAAAAGGATTACGAAAATCGCTATGGAAGTCATTTTTATGAAATTGTAAGTTCGGATTTGCGTTCTGAAATGGACAATGTAAAAGGACTTTCGGAAAGTAACATTCGCTATGCAAAGCGTTTTTATTCGTTGTATAACAATCTGTTGAAGAATCTTCAGCAACCTGCTGAAAAATCTGTTTTAATGAATCTTCAGCAGCCTGCTGAAATATTAGATGTACTTTTTTCTATCCCTTGGACGCACCATCTTTACATTATAGATAAGACCAAAGGTGATTTTGCCAAGGCCTTCTTTTATGTGAGAAAGACTTTAGAAAACAATTGGAGTCGAAATGTTTTGTTGAACATGTTGTCTTCAAATTTATATGAACGAGAAGGTTCGGCAGTTAGCAATTTTTCAAAGGTTTTACCAGAGCCAGAGAGTTGTTTGGCTCAACAAATGACAAAAGATCCTTACAATTTCAGTTTTTTGACTCTTACTGATGACTACAAGGAATCGGAGTTAAAAGATGCCCTTATAAGCAACATTGCCAAAACATTGATGGAGTTAGGCCGTGGCTTTGCATATATGGGAAAAGAGATTAGGATCAAGATAGGAGAAACCGAAAAGTTTTTAGATATGCTCTTTTATTGTGTACCTTTACACCGATATGTTGTCGTAGAAGTGAAGACAGGAAAATTTGATTCTGGCAACATTGGTCAATTGGGTACATACGTAGTGGCCGTAAATCATCAACTCAACACAGATGGGGATAATCCGGCTATAGGTTTGTTGATATGTCAAGAGAAAGATAATGTGTTGGCACAATATGCTCTTGAGAGTAGTAATCAACCTTTAGGAATTTCAGAATATGAATTAAGCAAAGTATATCCTGAAAATTTCAAAAGTTCTCTTCCATCTATTGAAGATATAGAAAATGAACTAAATAATAAATAAAATAGAAAAGATTTTTTAAACTAACATATTATTAATTAGAGCGTTTGCTCTTATTCTCTTTCCAGTAAAATCGCCAAATTTTAATAGTAACAGAGAATGAGTTGCGAAAGGTTCACGCTATAGGCGTGAACTGTTTCGTGCTTATAATGTTACTTAAGGTGTTTGGCGATACCGACTGGAAGTTATAAGCAACAAAACGAGCAGTTCGCGCTTTTTTTATTGCTTATCGGGATTTGGGCAGAAGTTCACAATAGCTGAAAAATATGCCCACACTCAACTGGATAGGAAAAGAGGCGGTTATCAATCATCACCACGATGTGCCGTTCAAGACATTGGACAAAAAATATACGTTTGGCGCCGAAAAATCGGAAAACAAAATCATTCACGGCGACAACCTCGAAGCCCTCAAGGCGCTTTTGCCCGAATACGAAGGCAAAATAAAATGCATCTACATCGATCCGCCATACAACACGGGCAACGAGAACTGGGTGTATAACGACAATGTGAACTCGCCACGCATACGCAAATGGCTCGGACAGGTGGTGGGCAAGGAAGCCGAAGACCTCACGCGCCACGACAAATGGCTCTGTATGATGTACCCGCGCCTGAAACTGCTTCACCAACTGCTTTCCGACGACGGCGCCATCTTCATCTCCATCGACGACAACGAACAGGCCAACCTCAAACTGATTTGCGATGAGATTTTTGGACATAAAAACTTTATCGCACAAGTAATTTGGGAAAGAGCCTATGCTCCTGTCAATCTAAAAAAGCATTTTTCTGAAAGTCACGATTACATCATTTATTATGCTAAACATATTGACAATTTAGTATGTAATGGATTACCACGAAGTACAGAAGCAAATGATAGATATTCTAATCCAGATAATGATCCAAGAGGCATTTGGAAAGCAGGAGATTTATCTGTAGGACCAATTGTAGAAAGTAAAGTATATGAAATTATTACACCAACAGGACGAAAAGTATTACCACCCAACGGTTACTGCTGGCGATTAGATAAGGAAACATTTGAACAATATAAAAAAGACAATAGAATTTG
>CALCFP010000009.1 GCA_937900725.1 uncultured Bacteroidota bacterium
GTAACGGTCAAACATCTCGGCCGCCTTTTGCGGGCTGTCAACATCGCCGTTCCCTATTACAGGAATATGAAGTCGGGGATTTGCCTTGGTTGCTCCAATAAGGGTCCAGTCGGCTTCACCCTTGTACATTTGGCTACGTGTGCGTCCGTGAATGGTAATGGCCTGTATTCCCACATCCTGCAACCGCTCGGCCAATTCCACTATGGGCTTGTCGGTTTCATCCCAGCCCAAACGTGTCTTGACCGTAACGGGCAATTTTACTGCATCAACAACCCTGCGGGTTATCTCTATCATGAGCGGAATGTTCTGCAGCAAGCCTGCGCCAGCTCCTTTGCCAGCCACACGCTTTACAGGGCACCCGAAATTAATGTCGATCAAGTCGGGTTTGGCCTGCTCGACACGCAATGCGGCCTCAACCATGGCGTCTGGATCCTTGCCGTAGATTTGGATTCCAACGGGACGCTCGCTATCGGAAATGTCGAGTTTGCGCAGACTCTTTTCGGCATCGCGGATGAGCCCGTCGGCAGAGACAAATTCAGTGTACATCATATCGGCACCCTGCTCCTTGCACAAACGACGGAACGACGGATCGCTCACATCTTCCATTGGTGCGAAAAAAACTGGCTTGATGCCTAAATCGATGTCTCTGATTTTCATTTTTCAGCCTTTAAACAAAAAAAGCACTCACTGAAATTGTAAGTGCCTTTTGAAGTGGACCCAGTTGGGCTTGAACCAACGACCCCCTGATTATGAGTCAGGTGCTGCTAACCAACTGAGCTATGGGTCCTAAATCCTCCCGTTTTCGGGATTGCAAGTTTAAGCAAAGGTTTTTTATTTAGCAAAACTTTTTTGCGGTTCTATGAATATGATATGTAACATACTAATTTATAATCTTTTCAATATTAGGGCACACGGAAAAACTTGCAACCGGGAAGCCACCTGCATACATCGCAAAATCGTTCAGCAAGCATTTTCCGATTTTTTTTGACACAAGTGTATATATAATTGTTTCCTTTGCGCTCGATTTTCAAAACAAAGATTATGCACATAATTGATAAGAAGGACGACCTCGCCGACTACCTGAAACAATGCCGACTCGACAAGTTGACAATAGGATTTGTGCCGACAATGGGCGCCCTGCACGAAGGACACCTTTCGCTTGTAAAACGGTCGTTGAGCGAATGCGACGTTACAGTTGTGAGCGTTTTTGTGAACCCTACACAATTCAACGACAAGAACGACCTGAAGAACTACCCGCGCTGTGTTGACAAGGACTGCGCACTGCTTGAAAAGGCTGGCGTGAACGCCGTCTTCACTCCGTCGGTTGAAGAGATGTACCCCGAGCCTGACACCCGCGTGTTCGATTTCAACGGGCTCGACAAGGTTATGGAAGGCGAGCACCGCCCTGGACACTTCAACGGCGTGGCACAGGTTGTAAGCAAACTATTCGATATTGTAAATCCTGACAAGGCTTTCTTCGGTCTGAAAGATTTTCAGCAAGTTGCAATAATAAAGCAAATGGTGAAGAATCTGGGCTTGAAGGTTGAGATTGTTCCCTGCCCGATAGTACGCGAGCCCGACGGCCTGGCAAAGAGTTCGCGCAATATGTTGCTCGAACCGCAATACCGCGCCATTGCACCTGCTATCCGCAAGACTCTGTACGAAGCAACTACAATGAAGGACACGCTCGCGCCTGCCCAACTATGCGAGTGGATTACAAAGACTGTAAACGCCACAAAACTGCTTGAAACTGAATATGTTCAGATAGTCAACTTCGACACATTGATGCCTATCGACAAGTTCGGAAGCGAGAAGGCCATTGCCTGCATCGCCGTTTGGGCTGGAAAAATAAGGCTTATCGACAATATCGAATTTTAGCCAATAAGCATTCATTATAAAAACAACAAAGCCCCGAATCCTTATGGATTTGGGGCTTCGCGTTATTTTTTACCCGCAAACCTCAACCGTCTCGTTGGGCCATACGTACCACAAATATCCTTTCACGGTTTTGTCGGTAAGTTTGCGCAAGGCATCGACATAAATGCCAACCTGCTCGTTGTACTTCTCGTCGTGACGGCTTGTGAACTTGTAGTCGATGACAACCATTTCGGTATCCGATTCAAGGATGCGGTCGGGGCGCTTGATGTCGCCGTTTTCCAACATTATGGACTGCTCGGTGAGCACTGTCCATCGGTTGCTGAACCAATCGGGTTGCTGGGATACAAAGCCTTTTACCTTGATTTCATATTCGGGTATCTCATCGAGCGTGATAAAACCTTCGCTGGCGACAATAGACACGGCTTCGGCAACATCGCCGGCATATTTCACATATTCAAAAATGTGGTGATAGAGTTTGCCTGTGTTGATGCGTCTTATCTGGTCAAAGTCGGCTCCGGAAAAGAACTCTTTTGTATGGTGACTGATGCAAATCTTCGGGTTGTTCGGCTTGGGCTCGAGAGTAACCTTGTCTGTTATTATATCATCCTTTATGTCAGAAATATACGTTCTTTCGGAACCTATGGTGATGCGCTTGTTTTCAACATCGAAATTAACTTTGTACAAGTTAGCCAAATCGTTTGCCGACAAGGCCTTTCCCGTGTCCAAATTACTGACATCAGCACAGCAGTTGGCACGTTCGGCATATCTATCGAACAGCATTTCAAGCAGTTTGTCATCAGCAAGGTCGGAATCTGGCTTACTGTTCTTTTTGTCCTCTGACTTTGACTTAACCATAGTGCAAATGCGCATATCGACAGATGCGCGTGTAAATGCCACATAAAGCGCATTCAGGTTATCGACGTGCCTCATAAACTGCTCCTTGTAATAATCCTTGCAGAACAAGGTGCTTGCCAGGCTTGAATTATACGAAACGGGTATCGGCGAGAACCGGAAATAAGGTTCAACGTTGGTCCGGCACCACAAGATATCGTCGTTACGTGGCTTTGAAGGATTGTTGAACGGCAAAAGCACCGCCTTGAATTCCAATCCTTTAGACTTATGAATGGACATAATGCTGATGGCGTTCTGCCTATCGTTCATTGCAATGGCCTGCTTGTAACCGCTTTCGTTCCACCAGTCAATGAACATCTGTATGTTGGAGCCGTTTCGCTCACTGAATGCTTGCACGCGGTCTTCAAACTCGTTTATGAACGGAAGGTCGGACTGGTCTATTTGGTATCCGAAGAAAATCTGTATCAGGCGACTGCAAAGTTGGACAAGGTCGAGTTGACGAAAACTCCCATAAAGGTCGACAAAGCCTGCGGGCAACTGCTTGAGAACCAACTCGGCATCTCCTCCCAACGGCACCTGCTGTATTTTTTCGGATGCCATGTCAATGCCTTCCGTCTTTGCAAAATAAAGCCAAATGAGTTGTCCTTGAGTGTGCTTGTCGGTTGGCGTAAGCAGGAACTGCAAAGCCGATATCAACAATCTGATTCCTTGATTGTTGCCCAACAACACGGACTCGTTTGACACAAAACGGTAACGTCCAGCATTTTGAGGATTCGCGCCTTGCTCCCTCGCCAGACGGTTGGCTATGAGTGTGCCTTTTTTGTTGCTGCGGACCAGAATGGCTATGTCGCCTGGCTGGAATCCCAATTCTGACAACCTGTCAATTTGGCTAACCACCCAATCGCAGGCTGACTCGTCATAATCTTCAGTTTTGCCGGCCTCAATAAAGTCAACGGAAACAAATCCCTCAGTATCATCTTTGGCAACTTCCTGACGCACATCACTATAAGTGTGAATAAATTGTTCGTAGTATGATTTTTCATAACAACCGCTGTCAACCATTTGGGCTATGTAGTCGCCCATTATCTCGCTCAACGACACAAAGCACCAGTTGTTGAAATGCACGATATTCTTGCTACTACGCCAGTTTTTCTGAAGCGACTGCGCCTTGGACTGTCCCCTAAACTGCTCATTCTGGACAACATGGTCGAGCAAGTCCCAATCGCCACCGCGCCACCGATAGATGGCCTGCTTCACATCGCCTACAATCAGCGATCCGTTGTTGCAGTCGATGCCGTTCTTGACAAGAGGCAGAAAATTGTTCCAATTGAGTGTGGATGTGTCCTGAAACTCATCTATCATAAAGTGATTGAGTTGATTGCCAATCTTTTCGTAGATGAAAGGTGTGTCGCTGCCGTCAATCATCTTGTCGAGCAGAGGCATCGTGGAACGCAATAGAAACAGGTTCTGCTCCCTGCAAATCTCCCTTTGTATCTTGAGCACCTTGTGGACAAGTGCCAACTTATTCAGATTGTTCAACGTTACACGTGCCGTGTTGGAAAGTATATATTGCTCTCCATCAAGCAAAGCCAGCAAATCAGCCATTTTCTGCCTCAGCCCGCTATTGACACAAGCCAAAATGTCGTTCTTCCTTGGCGACGACTTGGCAACCCACTTGCTTTCATCGTCGCAAGATTCACGCATTGTTTTTGTTATTGGTTCGCCATAAACCACACTTTCATCTGGCCGTGAAAATTTCGCAAATTTATGTACCACGCTTCTAGGACCCCCACTGAATTCGTCAAGGTCTAAATGATGGCTGGATATTATTTCAAGAGCCTGACGGCTTACATTGTTGACATCCTTTACAAACGCCCCGACAATGTTCTTCAACTCGCCCTTGAACTCGGAAAAATCCTTAAGCCTGCTTTCTTCGTCAGTTTGGCTATCGCTTTTTTCTCCTATTTCATCAAATGCCTTTTTGGCAAGTTTCGATATCTCTTCCTGGATTTTCCAACTTTTGCCACTGTCAATCTTATCGTTGATAGACTGCATAATCCACTGTCCTTCCTCGCTGTCAATGCCAAAATCGTCAATCATCCGGCTTACAGCGTTGTCTATCACTGATGCGTCGTCAAGTTCAATGGCAAACCCACTGTCGAGTTTCAATTCATATACGAGCGACTTCACAACCTGCTGGAAGAAACTGTCTATAGTGCTGACCTTGAAATAACTATACTGATTCAGCATTCGGTTCAGCAAACGCTCGGCCTTTTTCTGCAACTCGTCAGGCGAAAGTTTGAATTCCTTGCACAAACTTTCACGATAGTCCGATTTTTCGCCGTTTGCCAATTCTGAAATGGCACGCAGGATGCGCTCGCGCATCTCGGTTGTGGATTTGTTGGTGAAAGTCACGGCCAAAATATGCTTGAAACTGTTTTCATTTCTGAAAGCCATCTTCAAGTACTCGCCTGTGAGAGCGTGCGTCTTTCCCGAACCTGCCGAAGCCTTGTATATGTTGAGAATCCCCGACTCGCTCATCTGCACAAAACTATTTTCATTATCATCTCGCGTAGCAAGTCGGCATCGTCAATGGCTGGAGCGTCAATGCCTTTCGAATATGCGTCATACTCGCGCAGGATGCTGATTACCTGCGCACATTGCGACATTGAATAGTTGCGCCCAGCCAATTGGTAATCGGCAATGAAAAATGGACTCACCTTCAACGCAGATGCCAATTCTGCATTGCTTGCACCTCGCATACTGTTAAGAATCATCGTTTTAGTGAAGAAACCATATAAGACGGCAATGTCGGCAATGATGCTGTGCTTTGGCATTGCGCCCATATGCTTGGCTATCAGCGCAGACTTGTACACATCGCGCGCGCCAATGGCCTTCTGCAGTTCGAAAACGTTAAAGTCCTTGCTGATGCCAACATTACGCTCAACATCGGCAGATGTGATTTTTCCGCCTTCGCCAACAGCAACTTTCAGTTTGTCGAGTTCCATAACTATGGACGACAGGTTGTTGCCCAAATGCGATGCCATTATTTCGGACGCGTTTGGCTCTATCTGTAGATTGCGCGATTTGAGATAATCGGTTATCCAACGTCCTATCTGATTATCGTACAATG
>CALCFP010000010.1 GCA_937900725.1 uncultured Bacteroidota bacterium
CAATTTGGTATACTTATAGGCATTGGCGAAATCGGAAATGGATTCATACGCCCACTCCTTCGATTCATATAGATAATATTTGTTTTCCCAAGTCAAGCCTGGTTGCGACTCTATCTTGTCAAGGATGTCCAATGCCTTGTCTATCTCGCCTTTAAGCGTAAACTCATCGGCGTCCCATATTCGCAAGTATATTTTCTGCGGGTCCATAGAGCACAAATCCAGAATGCTGTCGGCATAGCGGTAGAAATAGCGCGAGCTGTCCATGGACAAAGCCCGTTCGTCGCCGCTCTGTATTTTGGCAAGGTCGTGATATACGAACATCAGCTCGTTGACCATCCAATAAAGGCTGTAGATATAGTTGTAATTCTTTTCAATCTCAAAGCCCCTGCGCATCTCGTCCTTGGCCGAATGCAACAATTCGGGGTTGTCGAAATCCTTATATTGCTTGTATAACGACCAGCCACGGATAAAGTAATCCTCACACAAAGCAGACGAATCGCCGCTCTGGATGTCATAGGCAAACGCCTTGTCGATATATTCGCTAATGGTTTCGTACAAATGATATTCCACACGAACCAAGACCAGTTTGCGATATATGTCAGTGACACTTTCGAACCTGTTCAACGACTCGTACAACGACACGGCCTTCAAATAACAATCATCAGCCTTGATATCATCGTTTGAAGCACTGTAAGCCCTGCCCATGCCAAAATAACTAGCCGCCAATCCATTCTTTTCGGACAACGAGTCGTATATGTGCCTTGACATCATATAGCAATCAAGCGACTTCTCGTATTTGTCAATCTGCAAATAGCACCATCCCAAATACTTGTTAGCACTTGCCACATACAAGTCAACTCCCAAACTATCAGCAATACGCAATTCTATTGCAGCATATTTGAAAGTTGAATCCACATTATAATGTTCCTTGCTAATTTCATCAAGCACCTTCAGTTTCGCCACGTCATCAGGCATATGGGGCAAAAGCGACACAAGGCTATCCAAATACCGGTCAATATCTTCTGAAAATTCTTGTCCGGAAACGGCAGTCTGCATGCTTATGACAAACACGCAAAGCACTACTTTGAGAAAGTTTTTTTCGGACTTTTCCATTTTCGACACCAATAGTAAATTGTGAAAGTACAAAAATGGTGCGACTTGACCAATAACATACATATCACATAAATACATGACGAACTATACCGCCTAGTGTCATAAATAAACATCAAGACAGTTTTTTGTCTATGCGGTTCAGCATCAACAAATCCTTACTCCCAGCAACAATTGGTCGTCGTATTGGTCTATCAAGGTTCCATCAGGCATTGTGCGCCAATCTACTATTGTCTTGTCAATAATGTCGGCTTGTTCGGCAAATGGCTTGTCCACTATGTTCAGCAATAAGCTGTCAAGTCGCTTTGATGTGTATTTTCCACTTGAAACATTTTCCCCGTTTGAACCGAACTGGTCGGTAATGCCGTCGGTGTACATATAAAGGATATCGCCGTTCCTCAAGCCGATGATGTTGTTCGTGAAAGGCCCGTTGCGCTTGACATGCAGACCTACGGGCATCTTGTCGGGCTTATATACATTTACTTTGCCGTCGCGTACAATCAGCAATGGGCGGTTGGCTCCGGCATACTGCATCTGCATCTTGTGGGTATCTATAATGCATAACGCCATGTCGACGCTCTCTATCGAATCGCCGCTTGTTGAAGTCTGGTGAAGTTCGCCTATCACCTTGCCCCGCAACATGTCGAGCACGTCCGACGCCTTTATATTCGTAAAACTCAAAGGCGACACAATGCTGTTGAGCGACGATATGGCGAACATGCTCATGAAAGCGCCGGGCACGCCGTGTCCGGTACAGTCGGCCACTGCGAGAATCTTGTAATTGTCGCGCTGAAAGGCCCAATAGAAATCGCCAGAGACGACATTCATCGGCTTCCAATAAATCAATGTGTCGCCAAACATTCTGGACATAGCATCGTGCGATGTCACAACGGCATCCTGAATGTGCTTTGCATAATTGATGCTTGACTGCAACATCAGCGAAGTTTCTTCAAGGCTGTCGCGCTGAGCCTCAATTGTTTCCCGTTGAGCAAGTATTTCGGCATTGCTTTCGTTCAGGATTGCATTCTTTAAGGATATTTCCCTGTTTTGTTCAATCAGACGGCCGTTCAACTTGCGCTTACGCAACAATCCGAATAGTGCAACCGACACTATTGCTGAAACCATGACAAAACACAGACACATAATGAACAATGTGTACCGACGTCGCTGCTGCAACAGTTTCTGCTTCGAGAGTGCGCGTTCGTACTCCACATTGGCAATCTTGACCCCAAATTCACGGTTGTATGTCCCCTTATCGAGATTGTTCAGCAATTTGGTA
>CALCFP010000011.1 GCA_937900725.1 uncultured Bacteroidota bacterium
GTTTGCAAAATCACTGAAAACATCTTGGAATGCACCTTCATCCGAATCCTTCAGTGGAAACAACGTAACAAATTCTATTCTGAAAAAAGTTGATATGTCTGACCTTACCCATACTGACACCATTTTTTACGGCTCATTGTGCATATTCCACAATTGCGAGGAATTGGAAACTGTAATCCTGCCACAACAACAACTGGCAAAATGGGGATTCGGCCTTTACGGTGCATTCAATGGTTGCACAAAACTTAAAAACGTGATAAACCTTGACAAAATCAAGACTTACAGCATAGAAGGAGCATTCCTGAATTGTACAAGTCTGGAAAGTGTAACTTTCTGCAAAGATCCTATCACTGATGGCAACTACAAATTGACAAGCATCTTCAATGGCTGCACTAACCTTAAGCAGGTAAACAATTTTGAATCATTTGTCAACGTAAGCAACATATACTCTACATTTGAAAACTGCGAAAGCCTTAAGGAGATTCACTTGGGCTTTGACCCCAATGAATCTTATGAAAATAACATCAACATGTCTTACACATTCTATAACTGCAACGCAATTAAGTATTTGCCAGATGGTGTCAATGACATTCCTGAAACATGGAAATACTACAACAACTTTGTCATTCCGTTCTCATTGTCAGCCAACGCTCCTGAATACGCAAACAACCAACTTTCATTGACATGCCCAAGTCAGACCCCATCTTATGCGGCAATGACCGATGTTGTCTGGAGAATAAGCAACGACAAATTCGCCACTTATGATACGTATTCAATGACAAATACCTTAAGCCCGGAAATAGCCGCCGAGAACCCTGACTATGAAATATACGACAACCCGCTAAATGGTGATTTCACAGGATATATGCTGATGTGCATCGCATATAACCCGAAATACAATACAAGATACTATTATGAGATTACCGACAATGGCACAGTACAATTCATAGCCGATATTGACGAACCGGAAATTGAAGAATTCAGCATCTATCCTAATCCTGCTACAACCTCGTTCCAAATAAACGTTGGCGACCAAGAAGCCGAAGTCTGCATCTTCAATGCAATCGGCAACATGGTTGTCAAACAACAGGTATTTGATACTGAAACCATCGACATCAGCAAGCTGCCTCAAGGCATCTACTATGTCAAGGTTGGCAACCAAGTGACTCGTCTGACAAAGATGTAGTCAAGCGTGGCACAAAAAGCAAGACCCCGTAAGCATGGCTCACGGGGGCTTTTTATTTAATAACTTTTACAGGCAAAACCTCGGACTGCCACTATTGATTGCCAAACGCAGCACCGATTACCTGCTCCAACTTATCGACAAACCTGATTTCAATGCTGTATTTCGAAGGCTGGACATTCTTTTGCTGATTGGGCACAAAGATACGCTTGTAGCCCAACTTGTCGGCTTCGGCAATACGCTGCTCTATGCGGGCTGTAGGCCGTATCTCCCCTGAAAGCCCAACCTCGCCTGCAAAGCAGTCTCCTTGACGCAAAGGCTTGTCAACATCTGACGAAAGTATGGCACATACGACAGCTAAGTCAATGGCTGGGTCGTTAACCTTCAACCCGCCTGCAAGATTCAGGAACACGTCCTTTGTGGCAAGTTTGAATCCAACCTTCTTTTCAAGAACGGCGAGCAACATGTTCAACCGGCGGGAATCGAAACCCGAAGTCGCACGCTGCGGTGTCCCATAAACAGCCGAACTGACAAGAGCCTGGACCTCAACCATAAACGGGCGGACACCTTCTAGCGTAGCCGCTGTCGATATGCCGCTGTATTGTTCACGATGGTTGGCTAATAAGAACTCCGATGGATTGATAACCTCACGTAGTCCGTCTTCGCCCATTTCAAAAATGCCTATTTCAGATGTTGAGCCAAAACGGTTCTTATGAGCCCTTAATATTCTGTAAAAGAAATGATTGTCGCCTTCAAACTGCAATACTGTGTCAACAACGTGTTCCAACACTTTAGGGCCAGCCAATGAACCGTCCTTTGTTATATGACCGACTATCAGCACGGGGGTTGAAGTCTCTTTCGCAAATTGCTGAAGCAATGTGGCGCTTTCCCTTATTTGTGTTATAGTGCCTGGCGACGATTCTACATATTCTGCCCGCAATGTCTGGATAGAATCCACAATCAGCAAGTCTGGCTTCAATGTG
>CALCFP010000012.1 GCA_937900725.1 uncultured Bacteroidota bacterium
GCTGCCGGTTAATAATGATTGTCATTCGTCCGTAATTATCATCCGTTTAGAATCAGCCTCCTGCCCGTCAACTGCAAGAGTATAGATATACATGCCGGGTTGCAGTTCGCTGGCACTAATGGTTATGCTGCCGTTGCCCAGTTGGCTGACTGGCTTGGTGAGCAGCATGTTGCCTTGGAGCGAAAATACATATAAAACTGCATTTTCGGCATTCTCGGGTATGAAATATTTTATTTCGGTCTCGTGCGAGAACGGGTTTGGGGTGTTCACAACCAATGCATCTTACATTCTAGACAGTTCAAAAACTAACTATTTGACATCCAAAACTGCGCCTTTTTCAACTTCAAAAGGACCAGTCACGGTAAATTCATCACAATTAACATAAAGAGCCTTGCCGTTTTTTACTGTAGTGTTACTCACAATTACGCTTTGGGCTATTACCACCTTGTTTTCAAGGTTAATTGTTTCTATAATAGTTTGTGTACTTTTCAAAAACTCATTATGTTTTATATTCTTCTTGCTTTCAATTGCTTTATGAGCCCTTTCTATCTGATTTGGAGTCCATGCTGATTGGCTTGCATTATAATCCATTACATTGTTCGAACCTCTTTCATGATCGTTCCAAGCATATATTTCTTCTTTTGTATACCCATCTGCAATTAGTTCTTTGTAAGAAGGCGTATCGTCACATCCATCATTTATTGTAGCACTCGCTTTCCCATCTGGAGTCATATTGGGATGTTGTAAATTTAAGCAATGGGCCACTTCGTGAATTGCGGCATGGCCAATTTCCCCTTCAAAATACCAATCATTAAAATTATTTTGAATATATTTTGTGTATGCATCTGAAACACCAGACACCATACAATACGTTGAACCGCTAGCAATACCACGTCCACTCGTCTCGCTATACAAAAAAATATGAATGGCAGAATTCTTAACATCAGAATTGAGTCCTGTCCCGGCATTACCTAAATTAGTTCCATTTAACAATGACCATACACCATCTTTTATTTCCTCAGAAACAAACAATTTATCGTTACGGTCAAACGACACCCGCCAATTCAAGTTGTATATTGATATCATTAACTTGAGGTATGCCTAAATCTGACCCTTCTGTATATTTTCTCAAATACTGACGCATTGCAACGTTTTTCTTCAAAGACAAATTTGTTCGTTCTATCAACGTCTCCGCGAACCAATATCCAGTATATGAATTCACTTTCCCGTAACAATCTGTAGTTTCCGTAAAATTATTATTTATACCACTATCTTTCAAAGGGAAATACACTATTACCCTTATGATCTTTGGTGACATATCTACCGAAGAAGGCTTTATGGATGTCGCTTTTGGAGTAGGGTTCAATGCGACACAATAAATGTTTTGTGCATTAACCATTAACTGGCACAGCACTAATACACTAATAAGCAATGATCTTTTCATTGTAAATTCCGTTATCCGATTTCACTTGAAACAAATATAAACCTGAACGAGGAGTTGTAAATCTGATGCATCTACCTACAAAAATATCATCATAGACCAAGCGCCCGTTACTGTCGAACAATCGAACCGAATAGTTTTCACATTCGTCTGGCATTTCAATTACAACATCTCGACCATTTTGTCTAACGGCAATCGGCAGAAAGGCTTCGTCGGCAACGCTCTCCAATTTTATCTGTTCTCTTGCGTATGCTTCCCAATCGAACCAATATGTATATTCACAATCTTCGATTTCATAATTAATTGTCGAATCGTGATAACAACGCACATTATAATACCCATCACACACGCCTGCATCAAATATGCCATAATCGCTAGTAAGACCGCCTAACGAACCAAGGACCTCTGCAAATGTGCAATATTCATATTGCGAATCTTGTGTTCTAGAAGTATAGAACACCTTTATTGTCCGTTCATCAATGACTAGTTCCACTATCGTGTCTATAACTACGCTTCCATATCTTTCTTCCTTATACTCAAAGCAATTGAGATTGGCATATATCGACATAGTGTCGCCTATCTGAAGGCTGAAATTGTAAGTAAGCCTGAAATCACCGTCAACATAATAGAAAATGCTGTCGCCCGACTGGTGAACAATGTCTGGTTTTAAACTGAACGACTCGCCCGTACTTGTATGCGCTTCAGCCTCTAGTATGCGAGCGCTCTTGCCTGCTATGGTGGTATCCCTTGCCGATGTAACCTTAATATACCCCCTATTAGGGTTCATCACACCATCTTCTGGGAAATCGTAATACCACGTAGCGCCTATTGGGGCGAATTCCATTTGCGCAAATACGTTTAGCGTCATCATTGCGCAACATAATAACAACATTAACCTTTTCATATTATTCCTCCGTAATTATCATCCGTTTAGAATCGGCTTCCTGGCCGTCAACTGCAAGGGTGTAGATGTACATGCCTGGTTGCAGTTCACTTGCGCTAATGGTTATGCTGCCATTGCCCAGTTGGCTGATTTGCTTGGTGAGCAGCATGTTACCTTGAAGCGAAAATACGTATAAAACTGCATTATCGGCATTCTCTGGCACGTAATATTTTATCTCGGTCTCGTGCGAGAACGGGTTTGGTGTGTTTTGGAAAAGGAATGCAGAACCTGGTCCAACAACTTGATTTATCAATGTTGCATTTTTGCGAACACCTTTGCAGTTACATTCAAATTTTCCTAACTCTCCACCTGCTCTGTAATAAAATGAAATAGAATCTCCATATATTTTTCCTTTACCTCCTATTATTATCGTCATTGTAGAATCATACTCAGTAATTGCTTGCTGAAACATGAAAGAATCCATACTAAAGACACTGGCAATTACTTCATATTGCCGATTTATTTTACTCAAAACGATTTCATTATCAGTAATGGAGTTCAAAAACATATTATATGTTTCTTCTCCTAATTCTATTTCGAGTCTGGTTTCTTTACAATTTTGTTTTATAATGTACTCAACTCCATAATTTGATTTTTCTTGTGCAATACAAAAAAATGCGCAAAAAAGTTAATACGTTGTTTTTAATAGTTTATTTTTCTTTAGTAAAATGAATGTTTTTTACTTGTGACGTTATCAACCTATCCAAAAAATCATATATCACTATATTGTCTTCATCTGTCACAGAGTACAAAAAACTCATTCTCTTTCCATCTTTTGAGAATGAAATAGAATCACGATTTACAAGATAATTCCAACCATTAAAATAGAAATGTCCATTTATCAAAGAATCTTTGGCAAAAACGATTGTGTCAGAAACTCCATCAAACAATTCAGGATAAGTTTCCACCCATACTCCAATAATATTAGTTTCGCTTTTTGAAGATTCTATTTCATTTTTTGAACACCCGAAACATGTTGCAAATATGCTCATGACCCAAAGTAACCCTATTCTTTTCATACAACAATTCATTGTTATCCACATTAATATATTATTCCTCCGTAATAATCATCCGTTTAGAATCAGCCTCCTGCCCGTCAACTGCAAGTGTGTAGATGTACATTCCTGGTTGCAGTTCGCTGGCTGATATGGTTATGTTGCCGTAGCCCATTTGGCTGACTGTCTTGGCGAGCAGCATGTTGCCTTGTAGCGAAAATACATATAAGACTGCTTTTTCGGCATTCTCGGGTACGTAATATTTTATCTCGGTCTCGTGCGAGAACGGGTTTGGGGTGTTTTGGAAGGAAAAAATGTGCGACTCACCTTGCTGTATGGAATTGGCATCTGTCACTTCAAAAGATACCATACAAGTATCATTTCCAATAAAGGAATGCCTGTCAGTTATTGTGAATACTAATAAATATTTTCCTTGGGGTAATGTCCCAATTCGAATGGTATCACATATGCCATCCGCCATACATTTACAATTGCTATCGAAATTTCCCCGAATATTAATTACTGAATCACTTATCTCGACAGAATCGATTTCAAATGAGCATTCTCCAGAAATTGGGTCTGAATTGATAATACAATACACTAAATCCTCAACATTCGGGGTAGATGGTTCAACTTTAATATTCAATCCATATTGCCCATATGTTGACGTGCCAACTAATAATGTCATTAATAATAATATATTCTTCATAAATTACTTTATTTCTACTGTGGAACCTATAATGTTTTTTTTAATTTTTAGGAGAGTCAAAAAAAACAAACAAAATTATTTTGCAAGAAAATGCAAGTATTTATTTTTCAACAATAAACTGCAGTCTTTAATACATAAACAAGCAACAATATTGTACGGTAAAAAATCTGTCTCGGCAAACATTCTGTTCAACAATAAGCATAGTAATTTCCATCTCGCTTGTCTGCGCAGATAACAATAATGGAAGACAACACTCATAGCCTGACAAAAAAATCCCGACATCATCTATGGTGTCGGGATTTATATTTATACATGCTTGGCCGTCTAGCCCGATTGTCCGATGCGTGACTATAGTCCAAATGCCTTTTTTACATTCTCCACATAATCGAGTTTTTCCCAGGTGAACAGCTCCACTGTGAGTTCCTTGCGGCCAGAGTATGGCGACTCGAACACTTTTTTTACGGTTTTTGGCTCACGGCCCATGTGTCCGTAAGATGCGGTCTCCTCATAAATAGGATTGCGCAGCTTCAGGCGGTCCTCAATGGCGGCTGGACGAAGGTCGAATATCTCGGCAACCTTCTTTGCTATCTCGCCGTCCGACATTTTAACTTTAGATGTGCCGTATGTGTTTACAAACACGCCAACAGGCTTTGCCACACCAATGGCGTATGCCACCTGGACAAGCATCTCGCTTGCAACACCGGCGGCCACCATGTTCTTGGCAATGTGACGCGCAGCGTATGCTGCCGAACGGTCAACCTTTGATGGGTCCTTGCCAGAGAAAGCGCCACCGCCGTGGGCTCCCTTGCCACCGTAGGTGTCGACAATAATCTTGCGGCCTGTAAGACCTGTATCGCCGTGAGGTCCGCCAATGACGAACTTGCCAGTAGGGTTGACATGCAATGTGAAACTGCCGTCGAACAAGGCCTGAACACGTGCAGGCAACTTGGCTACAGTTCGTGGTATGAGAATATCGCGAACGTCTTGCTTGATTTTTGCCAACATTGGCTCATCGGCGTCAAACTCGTCGTGCTGGGTTGAAACAACAATTGTATCAATGCGTTTTGGCTGATTGTCGTCGTCGTACTCAATGGTGACCTGGCTTTTTGCATCAGGGCGCAAGTATGTCATAACCTTGCCTTCGCGACGGATTGCGGCCAGCTCAATTAGCAACGAATGTGCCAGTTCAAGCGACAATGGCATATAATTGTCGGTTTCAGAGCAGGCATAGCCAAACATCATTCCCTGGTCGCCAGCACCCTGATCCATATGATTTTCACGCTCCACACCGCGGTTGATGTCGGCCGATTGCTCGTGAATGGCTGACAACACTCCGCAAGAATCGCCCTCGAAACGGTATTCACCTTTGGTGTATCCTATGCGGTTGATGACACGGCGTGCCACTTCCTGAACATCGATATAGGCTGTAGAATTGACCTCGCCGGCAAGCACTACCTGACCTGTGGTCACGAGTGTCTCACAGGCGACTTTCGAATTTGGGTCGAAAGCCAGGAAATTGTCGACAAGTGCATCGGAAATTTGATCGGCCACCTTGTCTGGATGACCTTCTGAAACTGATTCAGATGTAAATAGATAACCCATAACTAAAAATGAATAAAAATTTAATTAATGGGAAAGTGTATAAGCGAATGCGTGAAAAACAGTGCTTTAGCATTTTTTTCTGTGGTTGCAATCAACTCAAATCTTTCCACAACGGGCGCAAAGGTAATATTTTATAGAATATTTTAAAACTGTAAATTCAGTATTCCGCCCAGCGCACGGCAATCTCGTCGAGGGTGGAGAGAATGACTTGAGGGTTGTTTGCTGTCACCAACTTGATGCGGTAATCCTTAAAGTCGGGCAGGCCTTTGAAGTATGTCGATAGATGCTGGCGAAGTTCAAAGATGCCGACATAATCGCCCTTCCAGTCGAGCGAGTACTGAAGATGGCGCTTTATGAGTTCAACCTTTTGCGGGACAGTTGGCTTGGGCAGCAGTTCGCCTGTCTGCAGATAATGTTTTGTCTGGCTGAAAATCCACGGATTGCCGATGGCCGCGCGGCCTATCATTATGGCATCCACTCCATAGCGGTCGAAGTATTCCTTCGCCTTCTCCGGGGAGTTGATGTCACCGTTCCCGATGATTGGGATGTTCATGCGCGGGT
>CALCFP010000013.1 GCA_937900725.1 uncultured Bacteroidota bacterium
AAGTCTATTGACTCTGCCGGGTTAAAGAGCATGTTCTTGCGGGCGTCGACCTTGAGGAGGAAGTACTTCAGGGCACCCATACCTACGATGCGGGCAATCTCGTGTGCCTCCTCGGGAGTCAGGCCCTCGAGCTTCTTCATCTTGTCGGCACTCATCTCCTCGGCATCCTGTACCATGGTGGCAATCAGGTCGTCGGCATCGACAACGGTGCCTTCGCGCGATTTCATCTTTCCTTCAGGCAGTTCCACCATTCCGTACGACAGGTGGGTGATATGGTCGGACCAGTCGAATCCCAATTTCTTGAGCACAAGTTTCAGCACCTGAAAATGGTAAAGTTGCTCGTTGCCAACAACGTACAGAAGTTCGTCGAGTTTGTATTGCTCAAAACGCTGATGTGCGGTGCCAAGGTCTTGAGTCATATAAACCGAAGTGCCGTCGCCACGGAGCAGAAGTTTTTGGTCGAGGCCGTCGGCTGTAAGGTCAATCCAGATTGAATTGTCATCCTTCTTGAACAAAACGCCGTCTTCCAAGCCTTTCATCACAATCGACTTGCCGAGCATATATGTCTGCGACTCGTAGTAAATCTTGTCGAAACTGATGCCCAGTGCCTTATAGGTTACGTCGAACCCGGCATATACCCAACTGTTCATCATTTTCCACAGGTCGACAACTTCCTTGTCGCCGGCTTCCCATTTGCGGAGCATTTCGTGGGCTTCTTGAATGACAGGCGCCTTGTTTGCCGCATCGTCGTCGCTTAGGCCTTGAGCCTTGAGTTCGGCAATCTGTTTCTTGTATTCCTTGTCGAAACGCACGTAGTAGTCGCCCACCAGTTTGTCGCCTTTAATGCCGAGGCTTTCAGGAGTGTCGCCGTTGCCCCATTTCTTCCAAGCCAGCATCGACTTGCAGATGTGTATTCCGCGGTCGTTGACAAGGTTCGCCTTGATGACATTGTGTCCGTTGGCTTCCAGAATCTGTGAAACCGAGTAGCCGTAGAGGTTGTTGCGTATGTGGCCGAGGTGGAGTGGCTTGTTGGTGTTTGGCGATGAATATTCAACCATAAAAGTCTTGCCACTTGAGCCTTTAGGTTTCATTCCGAAGCGTTCGTCGGCTATGGCATCGTTCAGGAATTCAGTCCAGTAGGTTGATGAAAGTTGAATGTTCAGGAATCCCTTGACAACATTGAAATCGGCCACTTCCGACAGATTGTCCTTCAGAAATTGGCCAATGGCGTTGGCGGTGTCTTCCGGTTTCTGCTTTGATATCTTGAGGAACGGGAAAACCACCAATGTAAAATCGCCTACAAACTCTTTGCGAGTAGTGGTGAATGTTATCTGGTCAAGGTTTGCTTCGGCCGAGTAAAGAGTATTGATGGCCTTTGCGGTAGTGTCTTTCAGCAACTTTTGGATATCCATAACTTCTTTGTTTTTTTTTGAAAGCGCAAATATAGCACTGCCAATTGAGAAATGGCAATTGAGATTGACAAATTTAATGAAGCCGTGTTGCCAGTTGTTATTTTATTACAATCAAGTTCGATACTGGCCCGTTTGGCGTCGTGGTAAGCATCAAGTATGTGCCTGGCTTTATAGGTTGCAGGTCGATGATGTTACTTGTGGCCAATATGGTCTTGATATTCAGTCCCTGCATGTCGTAAATGGCAATGTCGCAACCTATGAATTCGTCAGGAATATGAATCGTGCCGTTCGACGGGTTAGGGTAGATGCCAGTCAAAGTATATGCTGTTTGAATGCCGGTGGTGTCAATAGGCATCAAAATAATGTCGATAAGTGTGTCTTTGTTGCAAATGACAGACCAAGAGCCTTCGTCAAGTCCGTCGATAGTTGTGTATCCGTCTTTTCTGATAGTGTAGTTTACAAGTTCACCTTCGTTGGAGATGAATGTAGCAATGCCATTGCTGTCGGTCAGTAAAATGCTGTCGTTTACCGATATACATACTTCGGGCATTGGTTTTTTCTTGTCGGAAACCGCGAACAATATGCTGTGTTTCGATACAATCGGGTGTGTAGTGTCTGCTTTTTGATGTTGTACCGTGTCAATTTGTTGTAAATCAATAAATATTGATATTGGATACGGCGTGTAGAGTGTATAGTTTGTCAATAGAATCTTGTCGTTGGTTGATATTGTGTAACTGATTGTGTCTAATGGTTTTATGTTTTCGAATAATGCCTGTCCCATATCGTCAGTTGTTACGACTAGTCCAAGTACGTTTATGTTTATGCCTTTTTGGGGAATGGTTGAGTCGCAAATTGTAAACTGTAACTTGCAGTTCGGCCTTTTCAGGTTTAGATTTATTGTAGTGTCGTTTTTGGCAACGAAGAACGAGTCGGTTATTGGAAGAATATCCTTTCCGTCTATTGTGTAATGCAGAACAGCGTCATGTCTTGTGTCGGTAAAGATGGCGCATCCAAGGCTGTCAGTTGTGTGGCTTGTATCGCCAATCACGATGGTGGCATTTGCCATAGGAGCATTATCAAGAGTTACGGCGAATTTTACTTGAGGCAATCTTTTCAGCATAAAAGTGGTATCGATGTCGATGTCACGGCTGTCGATGTTGCACGCAAGTGTGATGAACCTGTTATGCGTGATGGAGATTTTGTGCGTTTTTGGCGCAATGTTTTTGATGCTTGCAAAGCCGTTGTTGTCGGTTGTCAGCGTGTCGTTGTCAAAAATGACAGTGGCGCCTGATATGGCATCTTGCCCTGAAACGGCCTTGATTTTGATGTTCGGATATTCCTTAAGGTAATATGTCAGCGATGTGTCCGATGAAATGATTACGGTATCGTTTATTGTGAAATATCCTGGTTTTGTGATGGTTATAGGAGTCTTGCCCTCTGGAAAATCAGCGATAGATACAATGCCAAGACTGTCAGTGTGGTAAGTCTTGCCAATGACATTAATGCAAGCATTTGTCGCTTCCGAGTTTGAAGACGAATGCAATATTTGGAGCGATACGTTAAATGTCTTGCACAATTTAAGATTCAAATCAATATTCGTAGAGTCGGCCATTGTTGAAATGGTGCCGTTTTGGGGCACATATCCATATGCAGAAACCAAGTACGGAAAATCTACGGCGTTGCTGTAGGTTGAATAGTTAATTCTGCCGTTGTCATCTGTGGTCAATATCGAATCGCAAATATTCAGGATGCAATTTGGAATGGGATTGTCGTTAGAATCTTTGATGTTGAATACCAGTGATTCCCGTTTCTTGTATCTAAATATGGTGTTTGGCCTGTTTTGTTTCACTTTGTATAAATACAGGTCTTCCTTGCTGTCTTCCACATCGTAGCCTACAGAATTGAAACTGGTGGTGTGGGCGTAAACACGTATGCCTTCGTCTTTTGGAACGTAGTTTGCATTGCGGCCCCACGTTATTTCAATAATTATATTGCTTTTGCCATCATATATGAATGGAGTGTCGAACTTGAACGTTTTCAATCCTTTGCCGCTTATCTTCGATAGACTCTCGTTCATGACGATTTGTGCATCGCTCATGTCATAGTATTCGTTTTTGATGAAAAATTCAGAAGGTTTGTCGCTGGTGTATCTAATTTTGATAACCATATTGGAAAAATCTTCATATTCTTTTCCAGGGTAGGTGTAAGATATGTCGAATGCCATTTCATCGATTCTTTTAGGACTGTTCCCAAGGTCGTCGGCAGTGTATATTATCTGACATATGCCATAGTACCACCGGTTGTTGAACGGATATATGATGTCAGTCGTGTGCTCTTTGCCTATAAACTGTTCTTGCAGCGAATGAACCCTCATCTGATATTCTGTCGTGTCGGGGATGCATGCGTCTGGACATGAGGCTATGGCGCCAAGTATGAAATCAGTATCTGAGTCGATGGCGCCATTCGCTATCATTGTGAACTGACAGATTGTTGAACATTTTGGCGCCAAAGTCGGAATGTCGATGGCTGTTTTTTCAAGATTGACAATTGACTGGTTGGCTGACAATGAAATTGTGGCATTCTTAAGTGTTGCATTTCCAGTGTTTTCAATGGTGATACCCACAACAACAGAGTCGCCAGGCATTATTCTGCTGTTAGCATTTTCAATTATCAGGTTGGGAGACAAGTATATGGTTGGGGCCAATACAGTCAGACTTAAAGTCTGTTCGAATCTTTGGCCGCCGCCTTCAATTGCTATGTCAATAGGAATGATGGTCTTGTCGGGAATGTTGTTTTCCAAGACTATCCTGTATGCGTTTTTCATTGTGTCGGTCTCATAGGCGTCGAGACTTCTGATTTGTGCTCCCGATGCTGATATGCTTTTTACAAATTTGCTGTTGGAGCTTATGCTGAAGTTTGACGTGCTTGATGCCTGTGAGCCGACATTACGTAACGCAATGTCCATGTCGATGGTGTTGCCTGTCGAAATGTCTTTGCTCGATATCAGATTGGTTGCCAAAATGTAAGGCTGGTTCGGCAATATGGCTTTGATATTGCCGATATATGGCTTGTACCGTGATTTTGTCACTACAATTGAGTATTCGCCAGGTTTAAGGATCTGTTTGAAGTTTATGTTAGCATTCTTGTTGATGCTATCCTTGATTATGCTAGCACCAATCAGTGTGTCGTTTCTTGTTATGGCTACATATGAACCTACTTCAGCCGTGACATTTATCGATGTTTGGTTAAACGGAATGTGGCTCTCGTGGATTACAGTGTTGTCCTTGCCATCGCCAAAATAAACCAAAAGCGAAGGGTCGCCAAGAAAATTGTAGGCTTCCCAATAGTACTTGGTCGATATGTCTGAAGGGTAGGAATTGTCATGTGCTTCGGTGACAGCAAGGTTGCCGGCAAATAGCATTGCATCGCCACAGACAAAGTCTGATACAAACGGAGCGTCATATGCGCCAATGGTGGTCTCGCCAACTTTTGGACAGACTCCGCTTTTGTATTTGTGGGCACCTACAGCCCAATAGAAATCCTCTTTCCAGTACGTTTTTGGAATACTACCGATATATGCGACAGCACCGCTGTTCTGCTTTCGGAGCCAGGTCTCACCTAAACATTCGTTGGTGTTTATATTTCCTGATAGACAGCAGTTTGCAATGACAAACGGAAATTTGCCATAGTTTCCGAATTGATTCACTTTCGTTTGAGTGAGTTCGGGGTCAATCCAGGTTGTGGTGGTGCCATGCGCGGTGTATGTCATCAGTCCCACGGAAACTGATGTGTCGGAATAGCATCCTGTATATTTTGTGGTGAATTTGTTTACTTGCTTATATCCGTTGCCCGAATTGATGCGGTTGTTGGCAATGTAGTTGAGTGTTGGAATGCCAACGCTTGAACGGTAGGTCGCATCGTAGCCTGATATCAATGTTGCTTTGGCTAGGTATGACGGATCATCAAAGAGATATTTCTCGTAGGTTATTGTCTTGTCGACAATTGCCTTCATCTGTTCGGTGGTCCGAGCGGAAAAACGTCCATAATACAAGTCTGGAATTATGTCATCTGCGCCATCCATGCAGGCATAGTACAAGTCTGTGCCGTACCCTGTATTGTCGCCGGTTCTTGAAGTCGGAATCTTGTCGGTGTCGGCTGCCAAAAGCAGGAATGAAGGAGCCGGGCTGTCATTGGTGGCCGAGTTGTACTGCTTGTCAATCCAAGCCTTGATTTTTGCCGACGTGTTGCCAATTGTGTCGGTAGTGGCGCCAATCACATCAAAACCTTTCTGTCGTTTCCATTCAATGAAGTCTTCGAGGGCGGTGACAAATGCAGGGTCGGTTATGATTAGGTATTTTACGGGATACTTTGTCAAGTCCGATGCTGTGCCTTTGTAATTGGATATGTAGGAATAAGTGTTTTCAAAGTAAGGTGAAGCATTGCCGGGGATGGCTTTGGCTCCGTCTGGCTCAATGTCGATGTCGATGTCGATATCGTTAAGTACCATCAGCAGGTTTTTTTTCGGATTGTACCGAACAGGATTTACAGCAATTTGATAAAGGTCGATGCCACGCATTGTGCCGACTTTTGTCACGGTGGCCAAATCTTGCATCGTAAAATAGTTGTGCCTGTAAGCCCGCTTCTTGTGGACAAAACCGTGCACACTGTCGCTTTTTGCCTGTGATGGTTGGCGAGGTGTCAATTGCCTTTTTATGTTGAGATCGGACAAATTGAAATAGGAAGTGTCTGAACAGGCAATTTTAGCCTTGATGATTGTCCCGTGAGGAATTTGCACCAATTTTCGCAGTGCCGGAAGTTGTGGCTCGCCCTCAGCGCCGG
>CALCFP010000014.1 GCA_937900725.1 uncultured Bacteroidota bacterium
CTCTTCATAAATGTATGTAAATATTGATGAGCAAGAAATACATTATCTGCCAAACGGACAGGCGACCAATCTTTTCAAATGCAGTAAACACCATATTGAATGGCGACACAACAAACTTGAACGAGAACGCCCACACCAAAATACGGACATAATAGCCTGATTCACGCCACGTTTCGCCAAAAATGAGCGCCAAAAGCGTTGGTGCCAAAAGGTAAGCCACCACGGCAAACACCACTGCCAAAACTGCCAAAAGCATCGCAATGCGACAAAAATCGTGACGAATGGACTGGCGCTTGTTGCGAAGTTCGGTGAAACGTTGCACCAAAACCTGCCCCATCGACGTGGTGACAAGCGACAAAGGCATTATCAATAGCATTCGCGCCAAATCGAACAGGCCTGTCACATCTTCGTCAAAAAGCCTGTTGATGAATATTGTAGGCAACAAAAGGCTCAATGCATTGAGAAATGCAGGGAAACTGTTTTTTAGCGGGAAACTCTTGTACTCTCTGGCCACGCATTTCATTGTTAACCACGAGACTTTCAACTTGCCAACGAATTTGTGCACTTTAAGCCCTGCCACCAATGCGTTTACCGACTGCCCTGCAATGTCGCCCCAAACCAAGCCCGTCTGGTTGCCCATCAACCCTAAGGAAGTTTGCGTGACGCCTTCGGCTATCCGTCGCTCAACCTTGATGGATGCCGACAACTTGAATTGCTTCAATCTAATTAAATAGTAGTTAAGTGCCTGATATATTGATAGACACAGCAACGACACTGGGACAAACGTCAACCAATGCGAATATTTTTCAGGAAAGTTAATCAGTTGCATAAATGGTTGCTTGAACAGCCAAAGCGCAATCGCAGTGATGATGCTCACAACTATGCCAATAGCAAACGACAAGTAAAGCAAATTGTAGGCCTTGTTGTCGTCGGAAGGTAGGATAATTGTCTGCTCGTAACGCAACGACGCAATGACGGCAATGATGCCTATAATGCTCATATAGACTGCAAAAGCGCCGAAATCGGCAGGCGTGAACACTCGTCGCAGAACCAACTGAAACAAAATGATAAGCACTTGCGCCAAAGCAGTGCCTGTAACTAAATAACTCAAGTTTCTTACTATGGCGTCGCTAAATATTTTTTTCAGAATGCTCATTAAAACTGTAATTCAAAAAAATGTCATTCACTCAAACCCGTCAATATCGTTGCCGAATGCCGTACAAAGCAGAATCTTAATGTCGAGGCAGAACGACTGACGTTGCTGATACATCAGATTAAGCCTTACCTTGTCTGGCCAAATGACATTGTCGTTATATTCCTTCGGATTCGGCTGTCGCGACAGCAAATCCTCTTCGTCTCGGTACTTCAGCGTTGCAACACCTGTCAAACCTGGCTTCATTTCCAACATTTTTCGGTCGTCACCTTCCAACTTGTCGGCATATCCTGGCACGTCTGGTCTCGGACCTACAAAACTCATATCGCCCTTCAGAATATTGAACAATTCAGGCAACTCATCGAGTTTTGTGCGCCTGAGCAATCTCCCGACAGAAGTCACTCTCTCCTTTTCGCACGTTGCCACCGAACTTGTCTCGCTCCCGCGCATCGACCTGAACTTTATCATACTGAAAGGCTTGCCATATTGGCCAACACGCTCCTGGCGAAAGAATATCGGCCACCCATTGCCGACAAGCACAATGACTGCCAACGCCAACAAAATCGGCGACAACAGCACCAATGCCGTCAAAGACACCAAACGGTCGAAAATCCATTTCACCATAATGACACTTAAAAAATACGAAACGCAAAACTAAAATTTATATCGTTATTAAGCAATTCATAAACCCGCGTTTGCATATCTTTGCGAGCAAAATAACCAAAAGCGGAAGCGGAAGTGAAAAGGCTATTGAACATTCTAAAGTACCTGCTGTTTCTCGGCATCGGAATCGCCGTATTTTATTACATATACAAAGAAGTTGAACTACAAACACTTAAAGAGCAGATTTCGAACATAAACTGGTGGTGGATTGTGCTTTCGCTGACGCTCTGCCTTATGAGCCACATTTGCCGTGCAATGCGCTGGCAGATGCTGATAAAGTCGGCTGGCCACAAGGCCAACACTTTCCGCACGTTTTGCTCGGTTATGGCAATGTATTTCACAAATCTCATCATTCCGCGTGGCGGTGAAGTTGTGCGCT
>CALCFP010000015.1 GCA_937900725.1 uncultured Bacteroidota bacterium
TAGTTCCTTCCGCAATTCCGGTTCTTTTTCATCATTGCCCTGATAGTTCCAGCAACCAACATAGAAGTAGTTCTCGTCGTCACGTTTTGCTTCGCCTTCTTCTGTCTGGTATTCCTCACGGAAGTGACCGCCACAGCTCTCGTTACGGCTCAAAGCATCGCGAGCGATAAGTTCGCCCATTATAATGAAGTCTTTCAAATGGAAGGCCTTGTCAAGTTCAATGTTCATTCCTTCTTTCGAACCTGGAACAAACAAGTTGGTCTCGAATTCCTTGCGCAAATCTTTCAGTTTTGTAAGTGCAGTTTCAAGACTTTCCTTTGTACGTCCCATACCTACATATTCCCACATAATGTGGCCCAATTCCTTGTGGATTGAGTCAACTGAACGTTTGCCCTTGATGTTCATAAGTGCATCCTCTTCAGCCTCGCATTTTGCCTGAGCGTCCATAAACTCCTTGCTGTCTGGGTTGAAGCGTGGAACTGTAATCTGGTCAGACAAGTAGTTTTGTATAGTGTAAGGCAGTACGAAGTAACCGTCAGCCAAACCTTGCATAAGTGCTGAAGCGCCCAGACGGTTTGCACCGTGGTCAGAGAAGTTGCACTCGCCAATTGCGAACAATCCCTTTACTGAAGTCTGAAGTTCGTAATCGACCCAAAGACCACCCATTGTGTAGTGGATAGCAGGGAATATCATCATTGGGTTGTAGTATTTCACTCCGTTGATTTCGTTTGCCAATTCGCCAGGATTGACGTCAGAAATCTCCTCGTACATATCAAACAGGTTGCCGTAGCGCTGACGTACAACGTCGATGCCCAAACGGTTGATAGATTCAGAGAAATCCAAGAACACTGCCAAACCTGTGTTGTTTACGCCGAAGCCCTTGTCGCAACGCTCTTTTGCTGCGCGGCTGGCTACGTCACGTGGAACCAGGTTGCCGAATGCTGGATAGCGGCGCTCCAAGTAGTAGTCGCGGTTTTCCTCAGGAATGTCAGAACCCTTGATTTCGCCCTTCTGAAGTTTCTTTGCATCCTCAATGTTCTTTGGAACCCAAATGCGGCCATCGTTACGCAATGATTCTGACATCAATGTCAATTTAGACTGCTTGTCGCCGTGAACAGGAATACAAGTTGGGTGAATCTGTACATAAGAAGGGTTTGCCATATAAGCGCCCTTGCGGTAAGCTGCGATAGCTGCTGAACAGTTGCAGCCCATAGCGTTTGTCGAAAGGAAATATGTGTTTCCGTAGCCACCAGTAGCAAGAACTACTGCGTGAGCGGCGAAACGTTCAAACTTGCCAGTTACAAGGTTTTTTGCAATGATACCGCGAGCACGTCCGTCAACCATTACAATGTCGTGCAACTCATAGCGGTTGAAGCTCTTCACCTTGCCTGCCTTTATTTGGCGGTTCAATGATGAGTATGCGCCCAAAAGCAGTTGTTGGCCAGTCTGACCTTTTGCGTAGAATGTACGGCTGACCTGTGCGCCACCGAATGAACGGTTTGCCAACAAGCCGCCATATTCACGTGCAAAAGGAACACCTTGAGCAACGCATTGGTCGATGATGTTGTTTGAAACTTCAGCCAAACGGTAAACGTTAGCTTCACGGGCACGATAGTCGCCACCTTTTACTGTATCGTAGAACAGACGGTAAACCGAGTCACCATCGTTTTGATAATTCTTAGCGGCATTGATACCACCTTGTGCGGCGATTGAGTGAGCGCGGCGAGGTGAGTCCTGAATGCAGAAGTTTAGGACATTGAAGCCCATTTCGCCCAATGTCGATGCGGCTGAAGCACCAGCCAAGCCTGTTCCCACTACAATTACGTCCAATTTACGCTTGTTGGCAGGATTGACCAGTTTTTGGTGAGCCTTATAGTTGGTCCATTTTTCTGATACTGGACCTTCTGGAATTTTTGAATCTATAGTAGCCATAAATTATATCTTATTATAACGTTTATACTAAAGAATTTTACATCAACGATTTGATGAAGGCTATTACTACAACAGCTGCAAAGCCCAAGAAGATGATTGATGTTACAATGTTTGAGATGCATCTCCAACGGTCAATCCAAATCTTGTTGTTCCAGCCGATAGTCTGAAGTGCACTCCAGAAACCGTGTCCAAGGTGGAACCAGATAGCAGCTAGCCATACAAGGTAAGCAACTACAACAAGAGGCTTGCTGAAGTAGAACTGAATCCAGGCAGCGCCGTCAGTTGCACCAAATTGGTTTACTGCGCCAGCAAGTTCGGCAAACATCATCTTGTACCAGAATTGGCTCAAGTGCAGGACGATACCCAACACTACAATGATGCCAAGAACAAGCATGTTCTGTGATGCCCACTCTACACTCTTTGGCTTTACTGTTACTTCGTAACGGTTGTTGCCACGAGCCTTGCGGTTTTGGATAGTCAGGATGAAGGCATAAAGAATGTGTACGATTACGCCCAAGGCCAAAACACCAGTACCAATCAATGCGTACCAATTTGTGCCAAGGAACTCGCACACAGCGTTGTATGCTTCTCCGTTAAAGATTGCCACCATATTCATCGACATATGGAACAGCAAAAACAGAATCAAGAAAAGACCTGATATACTCATTATCAGCTTCTTTCCGATTGATGACAAACAAGAATTACTCATAGTCTGATTTTTTTGATTTTAAAATGTCAATTAAATTTGTGGCAAAACTAACAAAATTACCGACCAAACCATATAGGCAAGTCGCTTTTGAGGAAAAAAAGAAATTCACAGCCTGCATTTAATACCTCAAAAGCGGCCAAAGTCAGCCTTGTCGATAAATACAGCCATTAGATTTATCCATCTCGACATTTTGCCGACATTTTGCACGTCGTTTTACATCAATATATATATTTGTGTTTTACGGGCATTTCGCGCTTACAGCGCTTATATGCTACTTATTTATATTATCTTATTAATAATTAATAAAATATGAAAAAATTGATTTTCTCTTTGACGATGGCTTGCGCAATGTTTGGCGCAATGGCACAATGCGACACAATCGACATCGACTTGTGGCAAAACGGGTTGCCAAACAGCAACGGACTTGACAAGACACAACCTTATAACGACGAGGCAAGAAATTTCAAGCCTGCAATCCGCGTGTTCCTGCCCGATTCGGTTAAGGACGGAATGGCTATTTTGGTCATCCCAGGCGGTGGCTACCGTGTGCTTTCAATGGCGCAGGAAGGTTATGGCTGGGCCGATTATTTCGTGCCAAAAGGCATCGCTACAATTGTCTTGAGTTATCGTATGCCAATGGGTGTCACTGAAGTGCCAATCAGCGATGCCACTGAAGCAATGCGCATAATCCGCGAAAATGCCGAGAAGTGGGGCATCAATCCAAACAGGATAGGTGTCTTGGGCTCGTCGGCAGGTGGTCACCTCGCATCAACAATTTCAACTCATAACGACGAGGCTACTCGCCCTAATTTCCAGATTCTGTTCTATCCTGTAATCTCAATGGACAAGGCAATCACTCATATGGATTCGCACAATTGTATTATAGGTGAAAATGCGTCAAAGGAATTGGAGGACCAATACAGCAACCAGTTGCAAGTTACAAGCCAGACACCGCCAGCCATATTGCTGTTGTCAGATGATGATTTTCTTGTGAATCCGCAAAATTCCGCTGAATATTATCTCGCACTGAAAAAGGCAAAAGTAAAGTCTGCTATTCACGTGTATCCTTCAGGCGGACACGGTTGGGGCTGTGGCAGTTACTTCAGATACCATAATGAAATGATTCAGGACCTTCAGGGTTGGCTTGATGCATTGTATGAAGAGAGACCAAAGTTCCAGTTCAAATTCTAATGATTTTTCAAAAACTGTTAAATGCATCTCATTTGGGATGCATTTTTTTAAATTGAAAATCAATGATGTTGACATCCCTGTGAGTCGGTCGGCAACAATAACTATGCTTTATGTCGATGCCCATTGATGCGAATCAATAAAATTTAAGCCAACGTGTTGTATCAAACACAAAAACATCTATATTTGCGACCTATTTTTAAACACAAAAAACAATAAATTATGTCTGTAAGAATTCGCTTGACAAGACAAGGTAGAAAAGCCGCTGCTTTCTATCACATTGTCGTTGCCGATAGCAGGGCACCACGTGATGGTAAGTTCATTGAAAGATTAGGTAGCTACAATCCTAACACTAATCCTGCTACTATTGAACTTAACTTCGAACGGGCTCTTTATTGGCTACAAGTTGGTGCTCAGCCATCTGACACCGCTAAATCATTGTTGTCTAAGAAAGGTGTTTTGTTGAAGAAACACTTGCTTGAAGGCGTTAAGAAGGGCGCATTTGACGAAGCAGCCGCTGAAGCAAAATTCGAAAAATGGATGTCTGAAAAGAACGCAAAAGTTCAGGCCGCAAAAGACAAAATCAAAACTGACGCTAGCAATCTAAAGAAAGAGCGTCTTGAAGCAGAGCGCAAGGTAAACGCTGCAAAGGCTGAAGAACTTGCAAAGAAGCAGGCTGAAGCAAAGGCCGCCGCTGAAGCTGCAGCAAAAGCTGCCGCTGATGAAGCCGCCGCTGCAGAAACCGCAGAAGCACCAGCTGCTGAAACTGCTGCCGAAGAAGCTCCTGCTGCAGAGTAATCTGTCTATGGACGCACAGGATTTTGTCGAAGTCGGAAAAGTCGTTAAGACTCATGGCGTAAGCGGTGAAATAATCATTGAACTAGACAATCCTGCAATACTCGAAGAAACAAACGAACCCGTAGTCCTTGAAATAGAAGGATTGCGGGTTCCTTTTTTTATCGAACACGCCCAAGCGGTAAGCAGTCAACGTGCCCGCGTGATGTTCGACTGCACACACACCGAACAGAGAGCGAAAACGTTGGTCGGTTGCAAGGTATTCGTTTCGCCAGACTCATTCGACGATATCGAAGATGATTTCGCATCACCAAATGCCATTGTCGGATTTGCCGTGAACGACAAGAAAAATGGCAAACTAGGCAATGTCGTTTCTGTTGAAAACCTGAATGTCAATCCAGTAATGGTAGTAGGCGAAAACTTGCTGATTCCTTTCCATCCCCAATTTATCAGCAAGATTGATTTCAAGAAAAAAATGGTGTTCACAAACGTGCCCGACGGCCTGCTCGAAATCAACGACTGACAATTTCAACTTTTTGGTGTCAACGTCACCAAGGGGATCATCATCTCGTCCATACTTATTCCTCCGTGTTGGAACGTGTTTTTGTAATACGACACGTAGTAATTGTAATTGTTCGGATAGGCGAAGAAATCCTCGTTTGTCGCAAAAATGTATGATGTGCTAACATTGATTCGTGGCAGATGAACCGTTTGAGGATTTTTAATCTCGTACACATCGCGTGGATTGTAACTCAAATTCTTTCCTTGCTTGTAACGCAAGTTTGAACTTATGTTCTTGTCGCCAATCACCTTTATTGGATTTGTGACGCGAATGGTTCCGTGGTCGGTGGTGATTATGACTTTGACTTTTTTAGTTGCCAGAATCTTCATCAGTTCAAACAGAGTGCTATGCTCAAACCACGATTGCGTAATGCTTCGGTATGCCTTTTCGTCGGAAGCCAATTCACGAATCATCTGCATTTCGGTACGTGCGTGCGATAGCATATCTACAAAATTGATAATCAATACCGAAAGTTGATTGTGCATTATTTCGTTAACGTCGTTGAGAAGTTTTTGACTTTTCTCGACATTGTAGATTTTATCATAGAACATACTCGATTTGATGCCCATTCTGTCGAGTTGCTTTTGAAGAAGTTCTGCTTCAAAGTCGTTCTTGCGGTCATCCTCGTCCTCGTTTACCCATAAATCGGGATGCAGTTTTTCGATTTCGGAAGGCATCAGGCCTGCAAACATCGCGTTGCGGGCAAATTGTGTCGCCGTTGG
>CALCFP010000016.1 GCA_937900725.1 uncultured Bacteroidota bacterium
ATGAGACAGCTGATTTTTGTCGCGTCGCCAACGTTTTCCCGCATAGCATCGAGTTGTTGTGCCACACCATTTTATACATTCACTAAAAATTCTTTTTAAGTAAACTGTATTCCCCAATTTTTTTCATCTTAGTTGTTCGCTCATGCCAACACCTTCTCCTAATCGGATGATGTAGTCTTTGGTTGTACGTGTCGGAGGAATGACATGTTGAATTTCAATATTGGGGAAATAGTAAATGTTCATTCCGTAAGCCTTTGCTCGATTGAAGATATCTTTTTCTTCTCCGCCCATTAGGTTCTTTTTTGTTCTGCCTAATTCTGTATTGAACATTCCAATGGTGTCAAGGCAACTTTTTCTAAATCCCATATTTGCGCCAATGGGGAATGCATTCCCTTTGAACATGGTGGTTTCCTTTCCCATATCAATGGCAGACACCCAGGAATAAGTCCATTTGCAAATCCATTTTGGATTGGTTCCTGACTCAAAAACAGGATCAATCTTTCCTCCCCAAGCCATTGCATCTGGGTATTGCGCAAGATACGAATCAAGATTTTTCAAATAATCTTCAGAAACGAATGAATCATCATCCAGAAACACCAAATACTTGAATTTTGCTTCAACAATTCCCCGATTTCGAGCAAAAGACAGCCCTTGTCGAGGCTCTTGAAAATAAGAAAAGTCGACTTGGGGATACTTTTCGGCAAACTTTTCCCATAACACTTTTGTGCCATCAGTACTATTATTATCGACTAGCAACAACTCATATTTTGTCACAGGATAGTCGTTTTCAGCAATCTTGCACAATGTGTCATACAAGTATTTTTCCCTATTGTAAGTACATACAATTACCGATATCATCATACTAATTTATTGTCATTTACAAAATCAAGAATCATTTTTGACGAATCGTATCCGGCAGTTTGCCCCCAGAACTTTTCCGATATCATCTTTCGATCTGCCTCAGACAATGCATAGTCGCCGGATTCAAGGCACGAGCAAAGCGATTCAAAATCATATACTTTTATTCCTACTATGTTTTCATCGAAAGGATAATAGAAATCACGTTCCTTGACATATGAATCGTAATCATACAGATAAAATATAACATCCTTGTGTTTCATTAGAATCCAGTCATATAAGATAGAGGAATAGTCGGTAATCAACACACTGGCATATTGCAGGACTGGATAAACATCCACCTTGGGATCAGCAAGGACAACGTTTGACAATGACTGAAGGTTGTCTGTCAGTATGACATTGGCATGAGGTTTAAGAATTAACAGGCTGTTTTTGTCTTTCATTATCCGGTTAATCCGATTCAAATCCATGCTTTGAGTAAATATAGTCCGCTGTGAGTCTCGCCACGTAGGCATGTATACGAACACCTTGTCATATTTTGCAAGTTGGTCGATAAACTGAAGTGTTTGCGGCTGTTCATATTTACATAAGAATTGACGGCGCTGGGCATCATCAACTGTAAGAATACGGTTCCGCGGATATCCAAATTCAAGGCATCTTGATTCTGGTATCCGAAAAGCCTTTGCGAACATAGTTGTTTGGAACGAAGTTGAAGTCAACAGCCAATCTGGGCGGCGGAATGATTCCGGATGAAAGAACACGTCCAACTTGTTTTTTCTGGAGTATCGTTCTGCCAGAGGCCCCGAAACCGAATTAAATTCAATTCTCTTCAACCCCACGCCGTGCCAAAGATTGATACACACAGCCCCTCCTGAAAGGCAAAACATGATATCAGATGTATATGAATTGAAGAACCAGTACTTTGACGTCAAAGCATGCCATATTCCTGCAGGACTCAGAATCCAGTAGGCCTTTAGTCCGCAGGCTCTTACATTTTTTACACATTTTCGGTTTTTGGAGATCCAGGCGATCTTCTTTTTGTCATCAAAATGCTCACAAGCATAAATGAAAAGGTAGCGAGCATTATCATTGAATAAACCACGGAAACTACCGAATGCATATTTTTTCTTGCTTCTAAAAAACAGGAACGAAAACGGATATATAAGATAACAAAATATATATGCTATGAATTTCATGAACTTTACTTCTTAATTCTAACGTCAAACACCTGGCCTGTCAAATCCGAGATTAGAGTTTTGAGTGAAGCATCAGCAACAGTTGCCGCATCAAGCAGAGTGTTTTCTGGTTCATTGCCAAAATTTTGAATACGCATAGGAGTTTTTGTGCGTTCCGGATTCATGACATTGACTCGAATCCCGTCAGCATCCCATTCCTGTGCCAATGCTTGCATGAAATTGACAACGGCGGCCTTGGTTGACGAATATATGCTGTATAAAGCACGGCCTCGCGTGTAAGAACTAGATGTATAAAGCAGCAACTGTCCATGACTCTGCTTCAAATACGGGAAACTCTCAATGGCAATATTGACCATGCCATCATAGTTTGTTCTAATCATGCTGTCCAACACTGCCCTATCCATTGTAACGAGGGGTTCACGAACCAAAATAGCGGCTGAATTAACCACATAATCAATATGCCCCTGTTCAACTGACACTTTCATTAGGCAATCTTTTACGCTATTACGATCGGCGATGTCGGTACCGGTGGTACTCCTTGAAAATGAATAGGCAATTGCACCATAGGATTTTGCCTTATCAATTATTTCAGCGCCAATCCCGGAATTTCCACCAAAGACAGCAATCACCTTGCCTTTCAAGACCGACAAATTAGCATTGTCACGTACAGACGTCGATCGGAGCTGGAACAGTTTGTCAAGCAGGTATGAGTCTTCTTTGTATGTGAGTTTCATATTAGATTCCTCACCCTTGACCACAAACACTTTAACATTTGGCAAGTACTTGACAACGGTTCCGCAATCGTCTGAAGAAACGAAATCCGGATCCTTTAATGCTATTTGATATGCTTCCTTAATTGTTTTCTGCTTAAAAGCCTGAGGAGTCTGTCCTCGACGCAAGAACTTGCGGTTGGGAATGTTTTCGATAAACCGCCCCTCAGCATCAACCTGAATAATGGTGTCAGTTGCAGGAACGGCCACGTCAATTGCCTGATACACGTCGAGAGCGTCGATGATGTCATCGATGATGCGGTCGTTAAGAAGAGGGCGGACTGCATCATGAAAAATCAGATTGCAGTCAGAATACATGTCGTAGGCATTAATCGCCGCCAGGCTGGACTCATAGCGTTCCTTGCCGCCAAGAAGCACTTTTTTCACCTTGGACCATTTGTTGCGTAAGATCATGTCTTGAATCTCACGTTGGAATTGAGCGTTGACTACAAGTGCTATCTCGTCAATTCGCCGGTTGTTCTGAAAGACTTCAATTGTATGTTCAATAACAGTTTTGCCGGCTACCTTGAAGAACTGTTTCGGAGCTCCGAGACCACAACGTTCTCCAACACCTCCTGCCAGTATGACTGCGATATTTTTCATAAGCATTTATTTAAAATTGCGAAGATACATTTTTTTAGCAATAGTCATATTTTGCACAAGTTTGCAAATCTTCCATATAATTCCTTGATAGCCAATAGCAACCTTGCCACTCCATATGACAAATGGCATGAACTCCAGATGATAATCCTATAAGGCAATGGGCTGGATTTGGAATAGTCTGTCCATTTCAAATTGGCAAGCCTGTCATATCGTGCTAAATATTCGTTCTTGTCATATATATTGCTTTTTAAAGCAGTAAAGGCTATTGGCACTAACTTATTATCTATGGCTTTTGAATACTCGGACTGAGGTAGCACATTTCTTATTGATGCTATCATCTGTTCCCTTTGAACTATGCTATCAAGGCTGGTTTGTTTGGAAGCAGACTTTGGATTGGCATCACGTTCATAATGATAAAAGGCCTTGTGAAAATACGATACAGAAATGCCTATGGCCAGTAACCTGACATTAACCAATGTATCTTCACCAAAATTCAACCCTGATTCGTAGTTAATGCCATTGGCAAAACATGAAAGTCTTACAAGTTTATTGCAAGGGCCTGCATGTAATTTATTGTTTAATATGTCAA
>CALCFP010000017.1 GCA_937900725.1 uncultured Bacteroidota bacterium
CAGAGAAGGGTTCACTGCAGATGCTCATCACATCGCTCGACTATTCGTCGTACGTTGGCCGTATAGCCGTAGGACGCGTTCACCGTGGCACCATACGCGCAGGCGAACAGATAAGCCTTTGCAAGCGCGACGGCTCAATTGTAAAGTCACGCATCAAGGAACTTTACGTGTTTGAGGGTATGGGCAAGGCAAAGGTTGAAGCCGTTGAGGCTGGCGACATCTGCGCCGTAATGGGCATCGACGGATTTGAGATTGGCGACACCATTGCCGACAACGAGAATCCAGAACCACTGCCCACAATCACCATTGACGAGCCTACCATGAGCATGCTCTTCACTATCAACAACTCGCCATTCTTTGGCAAGGACGGCAAGTTTGTGACTTCACGCCACCTGAAAGACCGTCTGGAAAAGGAACTTGAAAAGAACCTCGCGCTTCGTGTAGAGCCTACCGATTCAGCCGACTCGTTCACAGTTTACGGCCGAGGCGTACTTCACTTGTCAATCCTTATAGAGACAATGCGCCGCGAAGGATACGAACTGCAAGTTGGACAGCCACAAGTCATCATCAAGGAAATAGCAGGCGAGAAATGCGAGCCAGTCGAGGAACTGACTATCGACCTTCCTGAAGATTGCTCTGGCAAGGCCATTGAAATGGTTACCCGCCGTAAAGGCGAACTTGTAAGCATGGACCGCAAAGGCGACCGCATTCACCTCGATTTCAAGATTCCTTCGCGAGGCATAATCGGCCTGTCGAGCAACATGATGACGGCAACTGCAGGCGAGGCCGTAATAGCCCACCGATTTATCGATTTTGAGCCTTACAAGGGCGAGATTGAGAAACGCATCAACGGATCACTGATTGTTATGGAAAGCGGCACAAGCATTGCATACGCACTTAACAAACTTCAGGACCGTGGCAAATTCTTCATCGAACCTATGGAAGATGTTTATGCCGGCCAGGTTGTTGGCGAGAGCACTCGTCCAGGCGACATTGTGATAAACGTCACCAAGTCGAAGAAACTGACCAACATGCGTGCCTCCGGCTCTGACGAGAAGGTGAGCATCGCACCACCTATCAAATTCTCACTTGAAGAGGCTTTGGAATACATCCAGAAGGACGAATATGTTGAAATAACTCCGCATAGCATGCGTCTGCGCAAAATCATTCTTGACGAGACTGAACGCAAGCGCGCAAACATGCGTGAGCAAAGCATAAATGCCTAACATTTTTTCATAATAAGCATCTCAAAACGGCTTGGGTTTCGGCTCAGGCCGTTTGTTTTTTTATCATTTGTTGCTGACTATATCGGTCTGCAATCTTTTTTTTGCCTTATACATTTATTGATTAGCTTTGCCCATCAATAAAGGGGACTTCCATAAATTCCCCGATTTTACTATTTTAGAATATGGATTATTCTTTAAATTTTTGTGTGCTTTTGAAATATTGTTGTCATATTGATGACATGCACTCAGTAACAGTGCCCGAAATCATCTATCTGCCTGACAAAACTTTCAAAATCACTACAAGCAATTCATAAAACACCACATTAAAATTAATAGTAATGAAGATAGCAGTTCCCACTCGCGACGGTGTTGTTGATGACCATTTCGGACATTGCAAGGAGTACACCGTGTTTTCAGTAACCGACAGCCAAATAACAGGTTTGGAAACCGTTCCATCGCCCGAAGGTTGCGGATGCAAGAGCAATATAGCCTTCACATTGCGCCAAATGGGCGTGAATGTAATGCTTGCCGGCAATATGGGCGACGGCGCGCTTAACGTCCTGAACGCGCAAAACATTATGGTAATACGCGGTTGCTCAGGCAATGTGAAAGATGTCGCCGAAGCGTATCTGAACGGCACGCTCAAAGACAACGGCATCAGTTGCGCACACCACGTGTGCCACTAACGGCTAGTGCGTTTTTGCAGGACATCATCAAACAAGCATGAACAACAACATGAAACACTGCCATCTTTTAGTTGTGCTGATGCTGATTATTCTTAACGTGGCTGAAGCGCAAACGCAAATTCTAGTCATACCCGATATTCACGGCCGCATATTTTGGAAAGACGCGGTTGCAAAACATCCAGACATTCCTGTAGTTTTTTTAGGCGATTACCTGGACCCGTACAGGCATGAAAATATCAGCAACGAGTCAGCATTGGAGAATTTTGAAGAAATACTGGAATTCAAGAGAGCGAATCCTGACCGCGTGACATTGCTCATCGGCAACCACGAAATACACTACATCGACAACGGTTACTATTTTAGTCGAAAGGACACCGTCAACGAGGAAAAAATCCATAATCTGATTGCATCAAACTTGAACTTGTTTGACATGGCTGCTGCATACAATATTGCTGGCAAAGATTTCCTGTTCACCCATTCGGGCGTTTTAGAAAAATGGTGGGGAAAGCACTACAATCTGGACTCGCAGGCAACAGCGGGCAACATATGCAACTTCTTGAACGAAAAGATGAACTGCATAGACTCGCTATATAAATTCATTGACAAGGCGCTAATGGAAATAGGCAAAAACAGAGGCGGAGAATCAGAAGCCGGTTCATGCGTCTGGGCTGACGTTGAAGAATCTGGCACCCAACAGGAATACTTTGAGAACATATACCAGATATTCGGGCACTCTCAACAGAGGAAAAGAGCCATTGTCAAAAAAAACTATGCCGACCTGGATTGCCGAAGCGGGTTCGTTTTAGATTCAAAAGGCAGGCTGAAAAAACTCTGACCGCATTAGCCGACACCTGAATAAACGACTTTGCCCGACACAAAAAATCATTCCTAATCGCTAATTGTTCTATTTTTGGAATTGCAAAAAAGAGTCAACACACCTGATTTGGAAACCGACGACAAACATATTGCCCGACTGAAGGAACTCGTGGCCGTCTTGCCCGAAAGCCCTGGCGTGTACCAATATCTCGACAAGAACGGCACCATCATCTATGTTGGCAAGGCCAAACGGCTGAAACGGCGTGTTTCGTCGTACTTCAACAAGTATCAGGACCGCGCCAAGGTGCGCATTCTGGTGCGCAACATCGCCGACATCAAGCACATTGTGGTAGATACCGAACAGGACGCCCTTCTGCTCGAGAACAACCTTATAAAAAAATATCAGCCACGCTACAACTCGCTCCTAAAGGACGACAAGACATATCCGTGGATCTGCATAAAGAACGAGCCTTTCCCGCGCATCTTCTCGACACGCAATTTCGTCCGCGACGGTTCATCGTACTTCGGGCCGTACACTTCGGGCTACTCGCTGAAGATTATGCTCGACCTCATACGCCAACTCTATCCGCTACGCACCTGCGCCCTCAATCTCAACCGTCAGCAGATTGCCAAAGGCAAATACAAAATCTGCCTCGAGCATCACATAGGCAATTGCCTAGGACCTTGCGAAGGACTTCAGACAGAAGAAGATTATGCACTGGAAATCAGCGATATAAAGGAAATACTAAAGGGCAATTCAAATGCCGTGGTGTCGCTGCTCAAAGAGCGGATGATGGCCTTGAGCAAGGAGATGAAATTTGAAGAGGCGCAGAAAGTAAAGGCAAAACTGGACCATCTGGTTGAATTCCAAAGCAAATCGACCATTGTGAGCCCTACCATACACAATGTTGACGTGTTCTCGATAATAGACGATGACGACTGCGCCTACATCAACTTTATGAAGGTGGTGAACGGAGCAATTGTACAGGTGCACACCTTCGAGATGCAGAAACGTGTTGACGAGGAGCCCGAAGAGATTCTGCTTTCGGTAATTGAAGAGTCGCGACAGCGTCTGCTTAGCACATCGTTCGAAATAATAGTGCCGTTTGAACTCGATTTTGAACTCGACCGCATAACATTCACCGTTCCGCAACGTGGCGACAAGAAGAAACTACTTGAATTGAGCCAACGTAACGCATTGACATACAAGAACGAAAAACTCAAACAGCAGATGAACCGCAGTCCCGAAAAGCGTGTTGAGCGCATTATGGAGACTATGAAAAAGGACCTGCGACTTAAGGAATGGCCTGTTCTGATTGAGGGATTCGACAACTCCAACATTCAGGGAACCAACCCTGTGGCTTCGTGCGTGGTGTTCCGCAACGGCAAGCCGAGCAAGCGCGACTACAGGCATTTCAACATAAAGACCGTGGATGGCGCCAACGACTTCGCA
>CALCFP010000018.1 GCA_937900725.1 uncultured Bacteroidota bacterium
TTCCGTTCGGCATACTCCGCATCGAAACACGCGCTACACGGATTTTTCGAAAGCCTGCGTGCCGAAACTGCCAAAAACAACATTCAAATCACAATCATCGAGCCTGGACGCATTGCCACCAACGTCTCGCTTAACGCGATAACAAAAACAGGCGAGAAATACGGCATCATGGACAAGGGACAGGCTATGGGAATGAGCGCCGAAGAATCGGCCCGCATCATACTCAAAGCCGTGAAACGAGGCAAGAAGGAAGTCCTCTACGGCGGAAAGGCCACCATTTTGGTTCATATCAGGAAATGGTTCCCTAACCTGTTCTACTTTCTTGCATCAAGAGTCGATTCTACAAAATAAATCATTGATAATTAATACAAAAACTTATATCAAAATGTCACATAAGATAAACGGAATACAACAAATGGGCGTTGGCGTTCCAAACGTCCTTGAAGGCTGGGAATGGTTCAACAAGAACTTCGGAATGGACATAAAGGTGTTTGACGAAGCAGCAGTGGCAAAACTCATGTTGCCCCACACTGGCGGCCAAACCCGCGAACGCCGTGCAATATTCGCACTAAACCTTCAAGGTGGCGGCGGTTTCGAAATCTGGCAACACACTGGCAAAGTGCCTGAAATGCCAAAGTTCGAAATACAGATTGGCGACCTTGGCGTGTGCATCGCGAAAATAAAGACCGACGATGTGCACCGCGCCTACAAGGCGTTCAGCGACAAAAACCTCAACCTGCTTTCACCAATCGACAAAGATCCTGCAGGAACCGAGCATTTCTACATGAAAGACCTTTATGGCAACCTTTGGGAATTTGTTCAGGAAAGTTCAAAGTTCACAAGCACAAAAGCCGTGAACGGTGGCGTATTCGGAGGCGTTGTAGGTGTGAAGAACATGGAAGAGAGCCTTCCTGTATATCGCGACATTTTAGGCTACGACGTTCTGGTTTACGACAAAGAAGACGTGTTCACCGACTGGGCTGGCGTACCTGGATGCAACAACCGCTACCGCCGTGTGCTTTTGGCACAAAGCAAGCAAGGCAATGGCGCATTCTCGCCTATCTTCGGCAAATCGCAAATTGAACTTGTGCAAGTCATGGACCGCGAGCCAAAAGGCATCTTCGACGGCCGTATCTGGGGCGACCCTGGCTATATCCAAATCTGCTACGACATTACCGACATGGATGCCTTGCGCGAATTCGTGAAATCGAAAGGATTCCCATTCACTGTCGACAGCACCCGCGCCAACGATACATTCGACATGGGCGAGGCTTCAGGCAGTTTCGCATACATTCAGGCACCCGAAGGCACGCTGATTGAATTTGTAGAGACACAGAAGGTTCCAATCATCAAGAAACTCGGCTTGGTAATCGACCTGAAGAAACGCGGACAAGACAAGCCTCTGCCAAATTGGTTACTAAAGGCTTTCGCATTCAAACGCGTGAAATTCTAAATTATCACTTACAATAAGAATGATGAAGGACGCCCATTTTGAGCGTCCTTCGTTTTTTATGATATAAATCATATTGCCACACAATACATTGAAAAAAATTAATGTCTAAATTTATGAAATATGCGAAAGCCGAAAAGCACATAGAGTAGGCAACACAAAAAAAAACGATCACTATGAAAATGAAATTTACACTAGTAGCAGCATTGATGTTCGCATCTGTTGCTTCATTTGCTCAACTGTCTTTTGGTGTTAAGGCAGGACTAAACATTTCAACAGCCCCTCAAAAATTTGGAGGCGAAAAAGTCGATGACATTAAAATGAAACCAGGCTTTAACCTTGGTCTTATTGCCGACTACTCGATAAGCGACTTGCTCGCAGTTGAAACTGGACTTACAGTAGAAAACAAAGGATTCAAAATGAAAGAAGAAGATAAGTTCTTTGGTATCAAAACCGAATCGAAGATGACTACCAACTTATTCTACGCAACAATTCCTGTAGATATACGCTTGAATTTCAGCAAACTATACGTATTGGTAGGCCCATATTTTGGAGTAGCCGTCGCTGGCAAAGTAAAAACGACGGTCAAGGCTGATGGCGAGAAAGAAACCGAATCAGAAAAATTGGAATTCGGAAATGACGAATTGGAATCAGACATGAAACGTATGGATGTTGGACTGGGATTTGGTGCAGGCTATGAACTCAACGACAATTTGGGTTTGCGCTTGGGTTACGACTTGGGACTTACCAACTTGCTCCCTGGCGGCGACAAGGACAACAGCATGAAAAACGGCTCACTGAACATTTCAGCAACATACAAATTCTAAAAAGTATAATGGTATAAATAGAAAAGGCATCGATAACGATGCCTTTTCTATTTTCAATGCCGCCAATTCCATGGCGGTAAACTATTAATCTCTATTTGCATTTTTCTCCAATTAGTTTACATTTGCAAACTGATTTTTAAAGAATAAACACATAACAATTATGGCAGATACTTCAGATTTCAAGAATGGTTTGTGCATCGAACTTGAAGGCAAACTATACACAATCGTAAGTTTTCTACACGTTAAGCCAGGCAAAGGCCCTGCTTTCGTACGTACAAAACTAAAGAACCTTGAGAATGGCAAGACAATCGACTACAACTTCCACGGTGATGTAAAAGTAAAGACAATCCGCATCGAGCGCCGTCAATACCAATACCTTTACAAGGAAGCCGACAGTTTCGTATTCATGAACTGCGAGACTTATGACCAAATCAACATCGATGGCGCACTTATCGAGAACAACGACTTGATGAAGGAAGGCCAATTGGCTGACATCACTTTCCACGCTGAAACTGAAAAGCCATTGCAAGTTGAATTGCCACCATACGTTGAGTTGGAAGTCACTTACACCGAGCCAGGCGTAAAGGGCGATACAGCAACAAACGCAATGAAACCTGCAACAGTTGAGACTGGCGCACAAGTGATGGTTCCATTGTTCATCAACGCTGGCGAGCGCATCAAGATTGACACTCGCGACCGTAGTTACGGCGAACGTATCAAATAATATACCGATACTTTACACACAAAAAGGACTGCATAAAAGCAGTCCTTTTTTTATATATTAGCGTCTGCGATTTTTACCAATTACTACATATCAAACAATAGCGCAAATGGCAGATAACGCCTTACATAACAGATTGCAACTCAGTAATTTCAAACTCAACGCCTTGCTAAAGGTGACATTGGCCATCAATGAGAACACACCCGTTAATGAGTTGCTTGAGCAATTCCGCAGCATACTTTGCGACGACCTCAACATTGGCAAGGTCCTAATGTTCAGTTTCAACCAGAAGTGGGAACGAGTGCTCATGTACGGCGTCAAACGTTCGGTTGCCGACGGCATACGCGTTGAGAACGACTTGCAATA
>CALCFP010000019.1 GCA_937900725.1 uncultured Bacteroidota bacterium
ATATGTAGATACTAATAATCAGATTATTTATTTTACTGGAAGCTGTTTGTTGACTTTGATGCGATTTGGGAAAAGCAGAATGGACCGTTGGTGTTCAATTATGGCAAAGCAAAAGAGCAAAAGTCCGCGACAAAAGAGGAAGCGAAGAAAGAAACGCTTCCCGTAAAGGTGACAACCGCAACTGTTGTGAAGAAATCGACTGTCGAAAAACTTTCGTACAGCGGAACAATTGAAGCATTCCAAACCATACCCCTGAATTTCGAAGGCACGGGCACTGTCGAGAAAGTGCTGGTAGAGGCTGGCGACAAGGTGAAGAAAGGGCAACTCCTGGCCACCATCGACAAGACTGACGCGCAAAATATGTACGAGATAGCAAAAGCCAAGCAACAGCAAGCGCAGGACGGCTACAACCGACTAAAGGAAGTCTATGAAAAAGGTAGCCTTTCGGAAATCAAGTGGGTAGAGATGCAAACCAATATGGACCAAGCCAATTCATCGCTGAAAATGGCTGAAAACAACCTGAGCAAATGCGAAATGCGCGCCCCAAGCGACGGCGTTGTCGGACGTCGCAACATTGAACCTGGAATGTCGGCCATAATGGTTGGCAAGGCTCCCATCGAACTTGTCGAACTTGAAAGGGTCTATGTCAAGATATCGATTCCTGAAAAGGAAATAGGCAAACTGAATAAAGGCGAAACAGCCACATTCAGCGTAGGCGCACTCGGCAACAAGGAATTTGAGGGTACTGTGTCAAACATCAGCCCCGTTGCCGATATGATAAGCCGAACATACGAAGCAAAGATAATCGTCGGCAACAAATCGGCCGAACTCAAGCCTGGTATGGTCTGCGACGTCAACATCGACATAAACGGCAATGCACAGCGCCTGCTCCTGCCTTACCAATGCGTTTCACGCGACAACGACAACAACCAATATGTGTATCTGGTTGACAAAGACGGCAAGAAGGCCATAAAGCAGGTCGTAACCATTGGCCAATACTTCGACAAGGACCTTGAAATACTGTCAGGCCTTAAGGAAGGCGATGTCGCAGTGAAAAACGGAAAAGAGAAATTATCAAACAACTGCCTAATTGACTTTTAGTTATGAAAACAACATTCATTGAACGGGCAATGAGGAACAACAACATTGTCCTTACCCTCGTATTCTCAATGATGATTGTCGGTGTCATTGCACTGATAAAGATGCCACGCAACGAATTCCCCGTATTTACCGTACGTCAAGGACTTGTGGTAGGCGTCTATCCTGGCGCTTCATCGGAACAGGTGGCCGAACAACTGACAACAGCAGTCGAGAACTATACATTTGGATTTAAGGAAGTTAAGAAAGAAGGCACATATTCATACTCACGCGACGGAATGATGTATATGTTTGTCGAACTGACACCTGAAGTAAAGAACGCCGATGAATTCTGGTCGAAGTACAAGCACGGACTTGAGCAACTGAAATCGTCGTTGCCTGCAGGCGTGCTTACAGTCTTCGCGAATTCCGATTTTGGCGACACGTCGGCATTGCTGATATCGCTTTCGTCTGACAATCACACATATAAAGACCTTGAACTTTACCTGAAGAAACTTGAAGCCGAAGTCAGGAAAATACCTGCAACATCGAAAATCAAGCACGTCGGACTGCAGAAAGAGACGATTTTTGTAACCGTCGAGCCTGAAATGCTCAACCAATACAAAATCAACACAGTATCATTGCTCAGCGCGTTTCAGTCGAATGGCTTGGTTGGCTATGCAGGCAGTGTCGATGACGGCGAGAGCCAATTGAACATCCACTTCGACGAAAACTTTGAGTCGGAAAAAGACATTGCCGAGCAAATCATCTACTCCGATGCCGACGGTAACATTGTGAGACTCAAGGATATTGCCACCATTGAGCGCAAGTACGACGACCCTGACGACTACATCAAGCAAAACGGCAAAAAGACCATTCTGCTATCGCTCGAGATGCAGAACGGCAACAACATTGTCGAATACGGCGAAGCAGTCGACAAGGCAATCGCCACATTTGAGACCCAATGTCCAGACGGAATAGTTGTCGAGAAAATTTCGGAA
>CALCFP010000020.1 GCA_937900725.1 uncultured Bacteroidota bacterium
AATGCGATTTTTTTCAATGGTTTGCATAAAAAGGAGTTTTTCTGTATCGTTTTTTGCCGTATATGTTTTTTACTATAAACTCTTTGCAGTACTTTTGCGCTTTCTTTTTTGGAAGGTGTAAGTATCTATGTTGGACGTTATTTTTTCGGCTTTGGCGTTGGTTGCAGGCATAATCCTTGTGTCTTTGGTGTCAACACGTATTAAGCCGTATATCAATTTGTTGACTGTAGTTGCAGTTGGTGTTTTCAGTTCTTCGGTAGCGGTAAAAGTGTTGCTTGGCAATCCAGTTGACAGTGTTTTGGCGCAGTTGCCGGTTTTTGGTGAAATTCCCGTTCGTATCGATGCATTGTCGGCTTGGTTCATCCTTATAGTCAATTTCACCTGCCTGACAGGTGCCATATACGGAATTGGCTATATGAGAGCCTATAGTGAGCGTCGCAGGGCTCTTACGCTTCATTGGGTGTATTATCTTGTGTTTCAGTCGTCGATGTTGTGGGTGTGCATGTTGCAGAATATGCTTGCCTTTCTTGTCGCTTGGGAATTGATGTCGCTTTCTTCGCTTTTGCTTGTGATGTTTGAGAGTGAGAAGGAAGATACGCAAAAGGCGGGACTCAACTATATGATACAGATGCACTTGGGCGTTGCATTCCTTACGGTTGCATTCATTTGGGTCTATATAAAGACTGGTTCGCTCGATATGATGTCAATCAAGACTTATTTTGCAGGCAACAACAACGTGTGGCTGTTTCTGCTTTTGTTTGTCGGTTTTGGCATCAAGGCGGGATTCATTCCTTTGCATTCGTGGTTGCCACACGCTCACCCAACTGCGCCTTCGCACGTATCGGGCGTTATGTCGGGTGTGATAGTGAAAATGGGCATATATGGCATTTTTAGAGTCATAACATATCTGCAATCAGATTATTTGCTTATTGGCAAGGTGCTGTTGGCGCTTTCTTTGCTGACAGGCATCTATGGAATAGTCAACTCGGCTGTGCACCGCGATTTCAAGCGGGTCTTGGCATATTGCACCATTGAAAATATAGGAATAATAGGAATGGGAATGGGGCTCGGAATCATTGGCTTAGGTCTTGGCAACGGCATTTTGGCCACTATCGGCTTTGTTGGTGCGTTGTTGCACGTGCTCAACCATTCGCTGTTCAAGTCGTTGCTGTTCTTTACGGCAGGTTCAATATATCAGCAGACCCATACGCGCGATATGGAAAAACTTGGCGGTTTAATCAGACAGATGCCGAAATCGGCGTTCATATTCCTTGTAGGCGCGCTCGCCATTGGCGGAATGCCACCTTTTAACGGCTTTGTGTCGGAGTTCGTGCTTTATTCGGGATTCTTTTACGGGCTTAACAACGCAGGCTTGTTGCACTGCATAATAATGATATTGTCCATTGCTTCGTTGTCGGTTATTGGAGGCGCGTCGGTTATGGCGTTCACCAAAAGTTTCGGAGTGATATTCCTTGGTCAGCGTCGTTCACAACTGCATTCGGAGCCTGTTGAGGTTCCGTTGGTGATGCGATTTCCACAGTACATTATAATATTGGTGATGATGAGTGTCGCACTGATGCCTTCATTCTACATAAATGTCGCCACTCAAGTGGCATCTGCATTTGTGGGCACGTCGGGCGAATGTCTGTCAGGCGGTCTTGTCGGCGTGGTGGCATCTGTCGGCCGATATTCATTGCTGTTTATTGTGGTTATTGCGTTAGTGCTGTTTGTTCGCCGAATGTTGTCGTCACGTCAGCCGTCGAGCATAGGCCCGACTTGGGGTTGCGGATATTTGGCGCCAAAGTCGAGCATTCAGTACACAGGCAAGTCGTACTCGAAGAATTTGGGCAAACTGCTGAATGGCGTTTTGGTTGAAAAAAAAGATTATGAGGAACTTGTTGAAGGTGAGATATTTCCTAAACAGCGTCCATACGTGTCGCATTATTCAGATTTCTTCGAGATGCGCATATTTGACAAGATAATCGGTACAATGTTGAAAATGCTCAACAAGTTTCAGTTTGTACAGAACGGCCAACTTCAGCAATATATATTGTATGGTCTTGGCTTTGTGATAGTTGTATTGATTTGTTCGTTATTTAATTGGCTATAGGATCATGGTGATAGGCGTATACTTGCTTGCGCTCTTGTTGGCCGTTGTGCTTGTTGGCGTGACATCTTCACGTGGCAAGGGCATTGTCGCCGTATGTGGCATCATTGCGTTGTCGGTGATTAGCGGTATCCCTGCCGTTGAGTCGCTTCTCGGCCATGGTTTCGATGCCACATTCGCAGGTTCGCAGGTGACAGGTCCCATACATCTTTCCATTGACCCGCTTTCTGCTTGGTTCATGCTGATAATCAGTTTTACAATGATAACCAGCGTGCTCTACGGCAATCAATACATGAAGGCCTATATTGATAGGCGCAGTGCGTTGAGTCTGCATTGGATATGCTTCCTGTTTGTTCACGCAGGGCTGATGTCGGTTTGCGCAATGCGAAACAGCCTTGCGTTTCTTGTGTCGTGGGAGATAATGGCGCTTGGAGCCTTCTTCCTTGTGATATTCGAGGGCGAGAAGGTCCGTACAATAAGGGCAGGCATCAATTATTTGATACAATCGCACTTGGCAATCTTGATTCTAACCATCGCGTTCATTTGGGTGGCATCGGTTTCAGGCACATATTCGTTTGACGGCATATCGGCGTTTGTCGCAGAAAAATCGAGGCTCGCTAGTTTCGGGCTGATGCTGATTTTCTTTGTCGGCTTTGCCTTCAAGGCGGGTTTTGTACCCTTCCATACTTGGTTGCCACACGCTCACCCGTCGGCACCGTCGCACGTGTCGGGTATGATGTCGGGCGTGCTTATCAAGATAGGCATCTACGGCATTTTGCGAATGCTTTTGGCTATCAATGTGAATTACTTGGCTATTGGATTCTTTATGCTTGTAATTTCTGTAATTACAGGAATTTATGGTGTGATGCTCGCCATTGTCCAGCATAATTTGAAGCGTTTGCTTGCCTATCACAGCGTAGAGAATATCGGCATCATCGGCATTGGAATAGCCATTGGCTGGATCGGGCTTGGTTATGATAATCAAGTACTTGCACTTATTGGCTTTGCAGGAGGCTTGCTTCACGTGCTGAACCATTCACTGTTCAAGTCGCTGTTGTTCTACGGCGCGGGCAACGTGTATCAGGCAACGCATTGTATGGACATTGAGCATTTTGGCGGGCTCATTCGCAAGATGCCACAAACTGCTTTGCTTTTCCTGCTAGCAAGCCTTGCCATTTGCGGTTTGCCACCGTTCAACGGATTCGTATCGGAATTTTTCATATACAACGGTTTGTCCCAGGGAATCAACAATTCGCAAGGTTCGGGCCAGACTTTGACATTGATATTGGCAATGGCGGGTCTTGCCTTGATTGGCGGATTGGCCATATTGTGTTTTACGAAGGCCTTCGGCACTGTGTTCCTTGGTCAGCCACGAATGTCGTTGCCTGCTGAACCGAAGGAATTCGGCTTTGCCAAATTGTTGCCAATGTATATGGCAGGCGCAATGATTGTTGCTGTCGGGATATTCCCGCAATTCTTTGTAAATGCCATTGGCAGGGTCCTTTGCCAGTTTGTGCCAGGCCAGGTGTGCTGTTCATTGCCAAAAACCTTCACTGCGTTGAATGCAATAGGTGCCTATATGCTTGGCACAGTGCTTGTTGTATTGGTTGTATATGGCATTCGCCGAATGTTGACACGCCGATTGCCAGAGGCTGAAGGCGACACTTGGGGCTGTGGCTACTTGGCGCCAACGCCAAAAATCCAGTACACGGCAAGTTCGTTTGTCCGCACGTACAGGCAGTTGGCAAGAGGCCTGCTCAAGGTTCGCAAGCGCAAGGTTGCTGTCGACGGCATCTTTCCAGGTTATGCCGAATATTCAACCGAGGCGCTCGACCGCACCGAGACAGGCTTGATTCTCAAACCGCTTCGCCTGATTCGTCGGTTTATGTCGCGGTTCTCGCTGTTGCAGAACGGACGTCTGCAATCATACATACTCTACGGAATGTCCTTCATTATACTCGTGGCAGGTATTCCGTTTGCGGTCAAGTTGGTTAAAATGCTTATCAATTACATAAATATATTTTAAGGAAATGTTGAGTTTCATACTGATTTTCGTTGCGAGCCTGTTTTTTTCGGGCATAGTGGTCCGCACCAAAAGTTTGGCGTCGGGGCGCAAGGGGCCAGGCATAATGCAACCTATGAAGGACATTTGGAGGTCGTTGCGCAAAGGTGCAGTTTACAGCAACACAACCAGCGTCATCTTCCAGATAGCGCCGTCAATCTATTTCGCATCAATCTTGGTGGCCATAATGGCTGTCCCGCTCGGCTCGCAAAAGGGCTTGATTTCGTTCCCGTGCGACTTTGTGTTTTTTGCCTACGTGTTGGCATTGGGCAAGTTCTTCTGCATCATATCGGCGCTCGACACGGGTAGCAGTTTCGAAGGAATGGGCGCAAGCCGTGAGGCATTGTTCTCGATGCTTGCCGAACCGGCGTTCTTCATTCTAATGGGGTCGCTCGGGTTGCTCACAGGCAACACTTCGTTTCACGATATATTTATGAATCTGCACATTGGCTCGTATCTGTCGTATGCACTTGTCTCGATAGCCTGCTTCGTGCTGATTATGATTTGTATGATAGAAAACAGCCGTATGCCAGTCGATGACCCTAAGACACACCTTGAACTGACAATGATTCACGAGGTTATGATTCTCGACAACAGCGGGTTCGACCTTGGGCTTATCCTTCACGCCACAAACTTGAAATTTGCAATGTATGGCGCACTTATCGCCAATCTGTTTATTGGCGTTTGGCCACTGTACATTTCCATTCCTGTTTTCTTTGGCATTCAGTTCGCTGTGGCAGTAATCGCAGGCATCATCGAGTCGTTTATGGCGCGTTTCCGTATGAGTCACAATGCGCAGTTCATTTTGGTGCTGTCGTCGTTGTCGTTGCTGATGCTTTTCGGCGTGCTGATGAGTTGATTAATTTAAATATAATTTATTGAAAATGACCAATATACTTCTAATAATCTTTACAATCACCCTGTTGTATTTTTCCATTGCCAACAGGCTGATGACGTACCTTTCGATATTGTCGTTTCAAGGCATCATTCTGATGCTTGTGGCTCTGTTCGAGTTGCACGAAATGAATATTGTCAATCTTGCGTTCATTATTCTTGAAACGTTGATAGTAAAGGCTATTGTTCTGCCGTTGTTTATCCGTTATGTGATAAAGAAGAACAAAATCAAGCGTGAGGCTGAACCGTTTGTGCCATACTTCGTGTCGTTGTTGGTGACAACCATGATTATTGTGCTGACATTCGTACTGTCAAACCTGATAGAGGCTGTCCACTTGAACAAGATATATTTTGTCACGGCTCTATCAGCCTTGTTCTGCGGGCTTTTCCTGATTGTCACCCGCAAGAAGATAATTACCCACGTTATATGCTACGTGCTTATCGAGAACGGCGTTTTCATCCTTTCGTTGGCAGTCGGCAACGAGATGCCTTTGTTGGTAAACCTTGGCGTACTGCTCGATGTGTTTGTCAGTGTGTTCCTGTTGGGCATTTTCATCAACAAGGTGGGCAACGTTATAAATGACGGTGACATTAACGAATTAAGTAGTTTGAAAGATTAAAATATTGTAAGTATGATAGTTGCATATCTTATTGGTTCTATATTGACAGCATCTCTGCTCTTTTTGAACAAGAGCAAGGTGGCCAACAATCTGCTTGTAGGTCTGTTTGTCGTGATGCAGATTGCGTTCACTTGTTTTGCTTTCGTGTCGAAAGACAGCAGTTTTGCTTTCTTCAAGTTCGATTCACTCGGCATTTTGTTGATCTTGGTGCTCACTATAGTCAGTGTGCCAGCGCTGTTTCACCGTTATGATTATATATATGCCGATACCGATACGCCACGCACCCGTGGCATATATTATGGGGCAATGGTTCTTCTGATCATGGCGTTAAGCCTTGCCTACATCTCGTCGCACATTGCAATGACTTGGATTTTTGTCGAAGTGACAACCTTGAGCGCATCGGCTTTGGTTTACCATCGAAGAAGCGCAGGCTCCATTGAAGCCACTTGGAAATACATTTTCGTATGCTCAATAAGCCTTGTGTTTGTGTTTGTGGGCATCTTGTTCCTGAGTATTGCTTTGGGAAGCGTTTCCGCCACCGACCTTACTTACGATTCGTTGTGCGCCATTGCGCCCAAACTCGACACCTTTTGGCTGAAGTTGGCCTTTGTGTTCATCTTTTCGGGGTACACCGCCAAATTCGGCTTGGTGCCAATGTACACAGCGGGCATCGATGCAAAGGACAAGGCTCCTACACCTGCTTCGGCGCTGTTCTCAAGCGTTCTGATGAACGTCGGTTTTGTCGGCGTGTTCCGCATTTACCAGATATTGACTCGTACAACCGTGCAGGCTTGGGCGAGCCACGTTATCATCATTTCGGCCGTGCTTTCAATCTTTGTCGCTACGGTTTATCTTCTTAAAGTCAAGAATGTCAAGCGAATGCTCGCATATTCAAGCATCGAGCATATGGGCGTTGTGGCGCTTGGCCTTGCAACAGGGGGAATCGGCTACTATGCATCAATCCTTCATTTGGTGTTGCACACATTTGCAAAATCATCGTTGTTTTTCCAGATTGGGCATCTTTACAAGATATTCAAGACTAAGGATATCTATATGATTGGCAACTATTTCAAGTATAACACCGCAGGCGCCGTATTTTTGCTTTTGGCATTTGTCTGCGTTACCGCGATGCCACCTTCGGGGCTGTTTGTCAGCGAGTTCCTTGTGTTCAAGTCGTTGTTTGAGGCAAAATATGTTTTCGTGCTCATTCCTGTCCTTGTTATGCTTACGTTCATAATATGGGCTTTGGGCAAGAATATTTTCAAGATGCTGTTTACGCCACTTGAAGGGTTCTGCGAGCAGAACATTGAGAAAGTGAGCACGGTTGAGACCGTTTCACAATACGTCTTATTGTTGCTCACCGTATATCTTGGTCTTTGCCCGCCCGATTTCTTCGTCAATTTGATAAATGAGGCCGTTCAATTGTTAAATTTCTGATAATATGGATTATATCAGCATAAAAAATAATCAGCGCATAAGGTTTGCCGAAATACCAGTTTTGGCATACGCCGATTTTTACAATGTGATTGTCAATGAGTTGATGATAAAGCCAGATGCTCATTGCGTGAACTACTACGGTTTGCCAGTTGGTCAGGATGTACAGTTGATTTGTTGCATTGCCGACGATTCCGCAAGCATTATCAATGTGTTGTCTGCCAAAGTGATGCCTTCCTACAAACTTCAGTCGATAACCGAAAAGTATCTTTCATTCCATTTGTTTGAACGCGAGATCCACGAGAGTTTCGGCATCGTTTTCGAAGGCCATCCTTGGTTCAAGCCTGTACGTTATCCGTACAATGCTGTCGACAATCGCTAATTATCCCTTTTATCAGATTGATAGCGAAGAACTTCATGAAGTCGGCGTCGGCCCAATCCACGCGGGAATTATCGAACCGGGTCACTTCCGTTTCATTTGCAACGGCGAGCAGATTCTTCATCTCGAGATTCAACTCGGATATCAGCATCGCGGGCTTGAAACCCTGATGTTGGAGAAGAAGAAACTGCTTCAGCGTGCTACATTGGCCGAAAACATTACGGGTGACACAACTGTCGGTCACTCTGTCGCTTTCGCAAATGCGTGGGAGAGCCTTTGCGCTTTCGTTCCTGACCGACAACTGCAAATGGAACGTGCTTTCGCCATCGAAAACGAGCGCATCGCCATACACACGGGCGATTTGAGCGGTATCTGCACTGATATAGCCTATCAACTTGGCAATTCAGTCTTCGGACGCTTGCGTACGCCTGTAATCAACTATTTCCAGCGTTGGGCAGGCAACCGTTTCGCAAAAGGGCTTATACGTCCAGGCAAGACAAATTTCCCTTTCACAAAGGAACTTGCATCGCAGTGGATTGATATGATAAGCGCCTATCAGCCTGATTTTGAGGAAATGGCCGACCGTACTTTCGACCTTCCGTCTGTGTTGTCGCGTATAGAGCGCACGGGCATTGTAACCACTGAAACCGCTATGCAGATTGGTATGGTGGGGATGGCAGGCCGTGCAAGCGGACTCACTCGCGACATTCGAGCATCACATCCTTTCGGTTATTATTCTGAAATCGGTTATAAGCCTGTAACCGAACCTGTCGGTGACGTTTTCTGCCGTGCAAGGATTCGTTACGAGGAGATTCTCAAGTCGATAGAAATGATGAAAACCATTATCG
>CALCFP010000021.1 GCA_937900725.1 uncultured Bacteroidota bacterium
TGTGCATTCATACTTTTTCCACTCGTTGCCACTCACTTTCAGTGTAGTGTCGGCAATGGCTGTTGGCTGTGCAAACCAGCCTTTGCCTTGCTGAACAAGCACAATGCGCACATCCTTGTCCTTTCCGTCAGGATTGCGGAAGAATGCCGAAAAGTCATATTTTGCATCAGCCTTTACTGGAATGCCGTCAAATCCGTCATTTTGGATGCCGATGCCTGTCCAGCCCTTGTAATCGTAGAAATGGCCCACACGCTCAATGTTGATGCGCATATAGTTTGGGTTGTTCGGGTGGATTGGCTCCTGTTGCTTTGGCTCGATGTAGCCGAGCGAGTGCCCTGGACGGACTGTTTTCCAAGCAGTGCCTGCACCCCAGCCATCACGCTCCGATGGGTTGTACTCAAACGAGCCGTTTTGTACAAGCTCGGCGCAAAGACCGCCATCGGCCGACGAACTGATATCTTCAAAGAAGATACCTATCAACTCGTTGCTTATCTGTTTTCCTCCCGCTGGTGCTGCCATAGGCTTTTGTGCCATAGCAATGGTTGCCGACGAGAACAGAATTGATAATGAAAGAATCTTTCTAATCATGACAATTGTTTTTTAGTGTTAAAATTACGTTGTATATAAATGCTTGATTTTATTACTGTTCAGTAGCAAATTTCTTCATATTGTCGAGCAAGCCTGCAACAATTATAACATCATTTTCCTTGAAAATGTAGTTTGCGTCGGGCATAAGAGTTGTAATACTTTGTTCGTGCGACAACAACCCTTTTTTAGCCAACGACTTGACAGCCACAGTCTTAAGCCTGAATCGTGATTCGAGATTTGCAGTTCCTAGCGTGTGTGAAACATACTTCTGCGGCACCTTAAACTCAACTATCAAATTATCAGAGTCAATCTCTGTTATCTTGAGCGCATTTTTCACCTGCAGCTGAAGACTTATCATCATTGCCGTTTCCGACTCTGGATGAACCGTATTTTCGATGCCAATCTGATTCAGTATGCTTTTGTGCATCGGGCTAATGATACGTCCGATAATGTTCTTGACCTGAAGTTTCTTCAATATGGAAAGCGTGAGAATCGAAGAACCGACATCTTCGCCAATGGCTACGATTACGGCATCGGTGTCGTTAAGTGGCAAGGTCTTGACTGCATTTTCATTGGTCGTGTCCATCTCCATAACGTTGCCTATCTGGTTTTTGAGTTCATCGACACGCTCATACTTGTTGTCAATGCCAATAACCTCGTGACCTTGTTCTGTCAGGCTTATTGCCAATGTTGAGCCGAAGTAGCCCAATCCTATCACTATAAACTTCATTTTGCCTTATTTATTTATATTTCGAAATCAATCAGTTTATTGTCAAATTCTTATATGGATATTTCGCATACTTGACCCTGTGCGACACGAACAACCCGGAGAACAGCGTCAATGGGCCAACCCTGCCTATGAACATCATAAACATCGTAAGCACTTGCGAATTTAATGACAAATTTGAAATTCCGTTCATTGTAAGACCCGTTGTGCTATACATCGACACTGTGTCAAACAGCAGATAAAGTGGATTCTTGTCTGGCTCCATGCACGCAAATGTCACATACACGCCAAAAATGACAAGAAGCGAAATGGTTATCAGCACGAGGACACGCAAAATGGTCTCAAATCCAATTCGGTGATAGCCAATCTCGATGTAGCGGTTGCCACGAACAAGACTGACGATTGAGCATAGCGCCAGAGCGAATGTTGTTGTCTTTATGCCACCACCCGTGGAACCTGGCGATGCGCCAATCCACATAATAGCCATCATAAATATGATAGTGGCGTTGTTCCAGCAACTGACGTCGTGCACGTTGAACCCGGCGGTACGGGCTGTCGCACAGCAGAAGAACGACTTTATCCAGCGGGAAAGGGCACTGTCCTCATCTGCAAGCGATGTTCCGCTCTCAAGGAAATAGTAGCCTACAGTGCCAAGAATCAGAATGGCGATTGTAGTTATTATTGCAATATTAGTTGCCATATCAAGTCCTTGCCGCTTAACACGGTGACGAAACCTGAATACACGGGAGAATCCGACTTTCATCGCCACATAGACGGCAATAAGCACTGGGAAGCCAATTCCGCCAAACGATGCCAGCACCGCTATTATCAGCAACAGGGCATTGTTGCCTGCAACCATACTGTTGGCAAATCCGTCGGGCAATGTTGAGATTCCGGCATTGCAGAATGCCGACACCGAATGGAATACGGAAAAGAAAACAGGGTTTGGAACTGTCTCACGCACGCTGAAATAAATCAGGAATGCACCTATCCCCTCAAACAAGAAAGTAAGTGACAATATCTTTGCCAAAAACGAAAATATATCGCTCATCGCGTCAGATGAGAACATGTCCTTCAGCATCAGCCTATCCTTAAAAGACACCGTGCCGGTAAACGCAAACGCAAACAAGCCTGTGAAAGCCATCAC
>CALCFP010000022.1 GCA_937900725.1 uncultured Bacteroidota bacterium
CCACTACTTAACAAGTTGGCGCAGAATAATATAAGTATGGTTTTTGCGACGAGCGCCACATGCCCGTAAGCATGACTTTAGACTTAGAGTCAAACGTACGGCAAACAATGACATTTAATGCGTAGTTGGCAACAACAGAACCCGTCAGAAAACAAATCTGGAAACAAATTGTAGAACATAAGATACACAACCAATCACTATTGCTCCAAAAATTGGGAAAAGGAGATGATGTGTTGAGCAAATACCATAAGAATGTCAAAAGTGGCGACACAACAAATCGCAAGGCTTTGGCAGCCGCAGCATATTGGAAACTTTTGTTAGGCAAAGATTTTATACGCGACCGTTACGGCAGTTGCCCCAACGATATGCTTAACTACGGATATGCCATTTTGCGGTCGGTAGTGTCGCGTGCGCTAATGAATTCAGGGTTGTTGCCAATGATTGGCGTTTTTCATAAAAACCGATACAACTCCTTTCCGTTGAGCGACGACGTGATGGAACCCTATCGCCCCTTTATCGACGAGAAAGTGATTGAATTATACACCAACGGACAAATAGGCATTGACCACAACTTCAAAAAAGCCATTTTGGAGCTATTCTACGATTCGATAAAGCCCGACGATGTATCACAAACAACATATTCGCTATCGCAGATTTACTTAGGAGAACGACGTGTAATATATTATCCTTCATTGGTTTGAGATATGTGGATTTACGTTTTTATGAACATTTCTAACCGTACAGCAACAGGTAGGGAATGCAAGAAAAATTTTTCGCGACAATTAGAAAAGGATGGATTCAATAAATTATACTCCAACCTTTATATACGGTATTGTTACTCAATGGCCAACGCTTTAGTTCATAAAAAGCGAATAATGGAGGCTATTAGCGGCAAATGCCAAATCAGTGTAATAATTGTTGATGACAAACACAACGAAACTTCTTACCATTATTTGGGGCGAAAACAGAAACGAAAAAATGACGAAATTTTGCTAAAAAAGCCCGATTTGATTGAATTTTTTTAATGTCAAAACGATGGTAATATATTTTGATTCAGTAACTTAATGTATGGTTGTTTTACTTGTCTTAGATTGAGGCTTTTGTAAAACAAAAGAGACAATCAAACAGCGCCGCAACGAAATCCGCAAGGCTGCAAGCAGTTTTGTCGGCAAAGAGTTTGAACACTCGAAATTTGAGCACAAATCAACAATAACAAGTACCAGCCTTAAAGAATTGCTAAATCAACCTCACGAACATTATAATGAAAAAAACGAGGCTATTCTGCATTTGGATTCACTTTATAAAAACTCAACTTATTTAGGTCCGTTAATCAGTAAAACAGACGCTGATTATGACTCCTATTTATTTGAGACCAAAATAGCCGGAAAGAGCAGTTGGATTATAGTCAAAAAAACAGATGGCGAAAGCAGATTTACTATTTATAGTATTTCAGACCAGCCTCGATTAAAGGATTTTGTAAAAAAAGAGAAAGGAACCTAACAGCACTCCCAAATACTGCATTTCGGGCACTTATTAGAATCCTTTCGTTGCAAATATATAAAACTTTTGAATTATGAAACACTTTAAACAATTTTTACTCATTGCCGCCGCTGTGGTTGCGTCGGCCTGCGATGATAGTTATGGCGTAGTTACAAAAAAAATATATACGCCCGCTCACGACGTTTTACTTGTCTTAGATTGAGGCTTTTGTAAAACTTATTGGATTTTTCATATTATAATATTTTGTATGTTTGTGATGTCATTCGATTGACGGGTGCAAGTGCTGCGGTGCTTGCACGGATGGTTAACTTTATAGGGTTAACCATTTTTTTATATCTTTAATGAATGTACCTTTTTCGTATCCAGTTCTATCAACAATTAGATAACTGTCGCTTTCAATCATTACGCAAATTTTTTGTAAAGACGGGTTGTATTTAAAGGCGTTTTTAGTTTTACTTGTCTTAGATTGAGGCTTTTGTAAAACCGAAGCGACGCGTAAAACGCAAACTCTTCGTTTACAGACTTTCAACAACAGTCGGGACCATTTGTTTGGTAGGTGCCATTGTTTTGTTGACAGTAAGGCAGATAATGCCTTGCTTGTCTCAATGCCGTTGGTTAGATTTTTTATTTGCCTCATAGTGTGATGTATTAAAATTATTTTGTATGTTTGCAATAACGATTCTGCGGATTCGTTGATTCAGGTAGCCCAATTCATTTGGGCTATTCTGCTTTATATAGCAACCTTAATTGGTATCCTTCCTTAATCCATATTTCACTAATTTGTTCATTGCGACCTTTTATGCTTCTTATCATATAGCCATCTGTTAATCTAGGTTGTTCTAAAACTAACTTGTCAGATTGTTTCAAGCCGTGCTTTAGCATATTGCTTAAACGCCGTTTGGGCTCTTTGCCTGTAAATCCTTCGTGTTCGTAGAATTCACCGTCGATAAGCAAGTCAGGACATTTGCCGTAATATTTAGTACCAATTAGAGGCTCGTAGATTCGCTCGTAATCATAACAATTGGTAGGGCTGTCTATTTTAGGGGTCATTGTCACATTCTTGCCTTGTTTGGCAAAGTGCTGTTTTACTTGTCTTAGATTGTTTTTTTTGTATTACGGGCTCGCTTTTTCCTCGTGTTGGAATAATCGTAATTGATATTAATTTATTTATTTGAAATATAACAAAATAAAAATCGCGGTAATTTGTTGTGCCTTTTGTTACATGTGTCCTTTTCGCATTAGCGGACAACAGTGATAAAAAAATGGTGATTTATGGTGTCTTGCCTAAACAAATTATTAGTTTTGCAATCTTATGCCCCGTTAACGATAACGGAGTGCCATAATCGTAATTTATAGTAAGTGAATAGTTAACAGAAAACATCGTAATTTTTTAAATCATAAAAAGATGGCAAAAGAGAAAAAATTCATCACTTGTGATGGTAACCAGGCCGCAGCACATATCGCGTATATGTTCTCAGAAGTTGCAGCCATTTACCCAATCACACCATCATCGCCAATGGCTGAAAACGTTGACGAGTGGGCAGCTCAAGGCCGTAAGAATATCTTCGGTGAGACAGTATTAGTTCAGGAAATGCAATCTGAAGGCGGTGCCGCTGGTGCTGTCCACGGTTCACTTCAGGCTGGCGCACTTACAACTACATTCACAGCATCGCAAGGTTTGTTGCTGATGATACCTAATATGTACAAGATTGCAGGCGAACTGATACCGTCAGTATTCCATGTATCTGCACGTACTTTGGCTTCTCACGCACTTTGTATCTTTGGCGATCATCAAGACGTCATGGCTTGCCGCCAGACTGGTTTCGCCATGTTGGCTGAAGGCTCTGTTCAGGAAGTTATGGACATCGCTGGTGTTGCACACTTGGCAACTCTTAAGAGCCGTGTTCCATTCCTTAACTTCTTCGACGGTTTCCGTACATCACACGAGTATCAGAAGATTGAGGTTGTTGAGCAAGACGACCTTAAGGAACTTGTTGACTGGAACGCTGTAAAGGCATTCCGCGAGCGTGCTTTGTCGCCTGAGCGTCCAGAAATGCGCGGTATGGCTGAAAACCCTGACGTATTCTTCGCACACCGCGAGTCATGCAACCCATATTATGATGCAGTTCCTGACATCGTTGCCGATTACATGGACAAGATAAGCGCTATCACTGGCCGCAAGCATCGTCCATTCGACTACTATGGCGCAAAGGATGCAACCAACGTCATTGTTGCAATGGGTTCTGTTACCGAATGTATCAAGGAAGTTGTCGACAAGAAAGTCGCAGATGGCGAGAAGGTTGGTTTGATAGCCGTTCACTTGTATCGTCCATTCTCACTTAAGTACCTGAAAGAGGCTATTCCTGCTTCTTGCAAGCGCATGTGTGTTCTTGACCGTACCAAAGAGCCAGGCGCAAATGGCGAGCCATTGTTCCTTGACGTTGTCGACGCTTTGTCTGAATTGGGCTTGAGCAATATTGAAGTTGTAGGTGGACGTTATGGTCTTGGTTCAAACGATACCACACCTGCTCAAATCATTGCCGTTTACGATAACCTTGCAATGAACACACCAAAGAACCACTTCACATTGGGCATTGTAGATGATGTCACATTCACTTCGCTTCCTGTAGGTGAAGAGGTTTCTGTAGCTCCAGCAGGTCAGTTCCAGGCTAAGTTCTACGGCCTCGGTGCTGATGGTACCGTAGGTGCAAACAAGAACTCTGTAAAGATTATCGGTGAGACTACAAACAAGTATTGCCAGGCATATTTCTCATACGACTCAAAGAAGTCTGGCGGTTTCACTTGCTCGCACTTGCGTTTCGGTGACGATCCAATCCGTTCTACATATTTGGTTACAACACCTAACTTCGTGGCTTGCCACCAGCAGGCTTACCTCAACATGTACGATGTTACCCGCGG
>CALCFP010000023.1 GCA_937900725.1 uncultured Bacteroidota bacterium
GAAATGCTCCAGAAGTATTGCGAGGAATTCCATTCCAAATTCAACAAGGAGGTTATTGACAAATTGGTGACCGCCACTCTCTCCAAAAGTGAAGATGACTTCTGGCATTCTATTGTAACACAGAAAATCACCAAAAACAAGGTTCGGACAATCCTTTCTATGAAACAACCGAAGGAACTGGCCGAATTTCAGAAGAAGGTGGGCGAAGAGATTTCCAAACGCTCGCTGGATGAACTCATTGACGAGCAACTTACCGCCACTCCTACCGCTTTCCTCCTGGATAACGATTACGAACAAATCAAGTATGTAATCGCAGATTGTTGTAACCCCATTCCCGGTGACCAAGTGGTGGGCTTCCAGGTCGCCAATGACCGCATCGTCATCCATCAGACATCCTGTCCGTTTGCCATTGAGCAGATGTCCAAATTTGGCAATCGTATTATCAAAACCAAATGGCGGAAAGGTCAGAATATTGCTTTCCTGTCTGGTATTCGTGTTACCGGCTTTGACCGAAAGGGTATGATTAAGGAGATTATTGATGTGGTCTCTTCGCAAATGGACCTGAATATCCGGTCTTTGAACATAGAAACGAAAAACAATGTCTTCGTGGGCACGCTGATGCTCTATATCCAAAGCGTACGGGCCTTGACGAACCTGATTGAAAAACTGGAAGAGATTGACCATCTGGAGAAGGTGGAACGTATAGGATATAATATAGACTAACCATAAAATATGATATTATGAAAGCATCTGAATTTTTGAGCTTCTGCGCTGGCGCTGCTGTTGCAGCGGGCGTTACCCTTCTTTTTACCACTGAGAAGGGTAAGGAAATCCGTAAGGATATCGCGGATAACCTTTCAAAAGAGGAAATTGACAAGCTGATTGATAAATTGAAAAATCTGCGAAAGGATATTGCAGACAAAGAAACAGAACCTGAAGAGGTTGAAGCTGAAGTTACAAATTCATTAATAACAGATTATAGTGAGTTATCAAATGATAAATGTGCTTGGGGATTTGTTAGAAAAAAGGATGGAAAAACACCTGAATTTTATGTTGTATCAATTGGTAATGGCCCATCGCTTTTATAATGAATTGATGCTTATTTGATATCCTATCATTGTTAAGCAAAATCCTGCAAAGGCATTCCTTTACGCGCCAAGTTTCGGACGTCCCGACATCCGAAAGCGCTGGCAGGCTATGATTGCAGAAAAGAATCCGCGCTTGAAGGGTGTGACAATTAGTATGCCTATCGCGACAAACGCGCTCACTCACGGCATCAGTATGGCAGGATATATTTTGCTCGACGAAGGGCAGGAGATACTTGTCCCGAATCTATATTGGGGCAACTACAACCTAGCATTGAAAAACGCCTACGGCGCCAAGATTGTGACATACAACTTGTTCAAGAACGATGCAATGGACATTGATTCGCTGTCGGAAGCGTTGCTTGCCGAGGGCGACAAAAAGGTTATGTTGCTCAACTTCCCAAACAACCCTACAGGCTATTCGCCAACCGAATCGGAGATGAAGGCGTTGGTTGAAGCCATCAGGAACGCAGGCGAAAAGGGCAAGAAGATTGCAGTCATCTGCGACGATGCCTATTTCGGATTGGTTTACGAGAAGGGTGTCGATTTGCAATCTCCATTTGCATATTTGGCTGATTTGCACGAGAATGTGCTTGCGGTAAAGGTCGATGGACCAACCAAGGAAGATTATGTATGGGGATTCCGTGTTGGATTCATCACTTATGCGGTAAAGGGAGGCGACGCGCAACTTTACGAGGCTTTGGAAAACAAGACTGCAGGCGCCGTGCGTGGAAACATCTCCAATGCAAGCAACCTGTCGCAATCGCTTTTGGTTCAGGCCTTTGAATCACCGACATATTCTGCCGAGAAGAAAGCCAAATTGGCCATAATGCAAAGTCGCTACAATGCGGTCCGCAACACCCTGAAAGACGCCAAATACGCCGAATGCTTCAAGCCACTGCCATACAATTCGGGCTACTTTATGTGCATTAAGCCAGCCGACGGCATTGATGCCGAACAGTTGCGCCTGTTGCTTATAGAAAAGTACAGCATTGGAACCATCAACATAAACGGCTTGATCCGCATAGCATTCTCGGCAGTTGCCGAGTCCGACATTAAGCCAATGTTCGATGGAATTTTTGAGGCCTGCAAGGAAGTTGCGGGAAAGTAACAGACTTTAAAAACGAAATATGATAGGGGCGGTTGCTGTTGCAACCCGCCCTTTTTTTTGCCGTTATTTGCATTCGGTTCATTAGTCACACAAAAGATTCCAATCGTCAAAACTTTGTAAATATTTAGAACTTATGCCTTCAAATTTCGTATTGTAAATCATAAATTTGTGCGGGGGATTTTCGGAGAATTATCTACGTATTAATGCTTACTGTTATGAAACGTTGGGGGATTACATTAGCAGTTTTGATGGCATTCACAGTAAACTGTGTTTTCGCCGTTGATGTGAATGATGAGAATAGTTGGAAAAATGCCATGAATAATTTTTCTGGCAATTATACTATCGACTTGACAAAAGACATCACAATTACAAGTTATTCTATTAATAGTTGGTTGCCCGGTGCTACATTGACTATTAATGGACATGGGCATACAATTACAGTAAATGGTGATTTTACGTGGGGGCAAACATCGAGTTTAAATCTAGTTAACGTTAATTTAGCGTTAGGAAACAATACAATGGCAATTTCATGCCAAAACAGTAATGTTGTTATTGATGAGAATTCAACCATAAAAGCGGGAAGTATGACAATTGGTCAGAATCCTAATGTTACTATTAAGGGATCTCTGGATATAGCCAATGGGTTTACTTTGCAAGGTGGTTCAGTGAATGTGATAGCAACATCTGACAGCAAAATAGAGGTTGGTGGTGAAACATATATGGGTAGTGCAAAATTTGAAACATCTGGTGAATTTAATTCGAACACGTTATCGCTTAATGGAGGTAGTGTGACATTCAAAACATACGAAGGTTCTGCTGTTGTTATCGGAGAAAAGAAAGAATCAGGTGAGTATTCTGATGTTGAAGGAATATCTATAAGCGGAAGTCCCACTATAGATGTTGGTGGTAGTTTAGTCGTGAATGGAAACGCAACAATAAGTGGCAATTCTGGTATGATTATTGGTCCTAAAGGTGAAGTGCTAATTAAAGGTAATTTAAATGAATCTGGTTCTTCTGTGTTAAGTGTTGGTGGGGGCGGGATAATAGGAGTGAATGGAGATGTTAATTTTGCGAATTCAAATCTGAATATGAATGGTAATAGCCAAATGTTTGTTGATGGAGATTTCTCATTGGAATATGGAAATTCAACGATGAATGGAGAATTGACAATTAATGGAGATTTGAGTATTGTATGGACAAATAACGGTGGGGCCAACCATTTTGTTGGAAGTGGTGCTTTGACGGTATATGGCGATTTTCATTGTCAAGATGGTAATACTGTATCTGGAGAGCCCTGTATATCTCAGTTTACAAGTGGAAGTTTTTCTATCGGTTCAGTAAAGAAGGGTTCGGGTCAATATGAAAATCCATTGCCAATAGTCCTTTCTTCATTCACCGCATCAGCCCAAACAAACATCGTAAACGTCTATTGGACAACTGAGAGCGAGCAGAACAACGACTATTTCACAATATACCGCTCGGCCGACGGTGACATATTCGAGGAGATTGGCATCGTTGCAGGCGCAGGTAATAGCACATATACTATCAACTATTCGTTCACCGATTATTATCCGCTCAGTGGCATATCGTACTATATGCTCAAGCAGACAGACTACAACGGCGAGTTCAAGTTCTCAAGCAAGGTGGCCGTAAGGCGAGCCGAGTTGGAGTCTGCGTTGCAGGCAGTCAAGGTTTATCCAAATCCTTATAAAAACGAAGGCTTGACAATCGACCTTGGCATAGCGTCGAACAGCAACGTGCAGGTGTCAATCAGCACAGTCGCAGGAAAGGTTGTCAACAGCATCTCTTGCCATACATCAAGCCCAATAATCAAGTTGACCCCTAGGTTGAGTGCAGGCGTGTATGTTGTGACTGTTACAATCGACGGTCAATCGCAAATGCAGAAATTGGTGGTTGAGTGACAGTCAGCAAGTTGTCGACAAAAATCCAAAGACTCAAAAAATAATGGTATATTTGTTGCCTGAAAAATGACAAAAAGGATATGGATCTTGTTCGTTTCGATTGGGCAATAAAGCGCTTGTTGCGCGACAAGGCAGACTTCTGCATAGTTGAGGGCTTGCTCACTGTGCTTTTGGGCCGAAAGATAACCATTCAGAAGTTGCTCGAAAGTGAGGGCAACAAGGAGTGCGCCGACGACAAGTTCAACCGAGTCGACGTGCTGGCCGAAGGCGAGGACGGCGAACTGATGATATTCGAGATACAGAACGACCGTGAACTCGATTACTTCCATCGCATGGCGTACGGCACATCGAAGGCCATAGCCGAATATATGAAGGCAGGACAGCCGTACGAGAAGATTCGCAAGGTCTATTCAATCAACATAGTCTATTTCTCGCTTGGACAGGGCAAGGATTATGCCTACAGGGGAACAACGCAGTTTGTCAGCATGCACGACGAAACAGAAGTGTTGCAACTCTCAAAAGCGCAACAAGACGCATTCGGGTGTGAAGTTCCGTCCGACATTTTCCCAGAGTATTATCTGTTGCGCGTCGATATGTTCGACGATGTGTCAAAAACGCCATTGGATGAGTGGATAAGTTTCTTGAAGCATAGCGAGATTCCAGAAACAGCCACTGCGCCAGGCTTGGCAGAAGCCCGTGAACGTTTACGGATAGATTCCCTTAATGAGGATGAAAAACGAAGTTACTATAATATGATGGAGAACCTTCGATACCAGCGCAGTGTGATAGAGACAGGCCGTGCCGAAGGTCGGATGGAAGGTCGAGCAGAAGGTCGAGCAGAAGGTCGAGCAGAAGGCCGAGCAGAAGGTCGAGCAGAAGGTCGAGCAGAAGGTGCCAAGGAAA
>CALCFP010000024.1 GCA_937900725.1 uncultured Bacteroidota bacterium
GTACCGTACTGACACGGACTGACAACATTCCTTTTGCCGTGTTGCTGGGAACCGTGGTTATGGAGCGTATGGTCGACACCTTGCTTCTGGCAATAATTGCGGTGGTGCTGTTCTTCTTCCAACTCGATTTCCTAAAAGGATTTTTCGCTGTTCCTGGCCACGAGGAGATGCTGGACAAGGTTGATTTCCTGTTCTCGCCGTGGTTCTGGATTGTTGGCGCTGTTATCGGCATTGGCGCAATTGTCCTTTTCTGGAAAAACCGCCACCGCCTGGCAGGCATCAGGTTCCTGCAACCAATAATCGACATCGTGATAAAGTTTTGGGACGGAATAAAATCGATAGCGAAACTCGAACACCCCTGGATTTTCGTATCCGAATCGCTGTTCATCTACTTGGCCTACTTTATGATGTCGTACGTGACATTCTTCTGCTTTGCGCCGACAAGCAACCTGACTTTAGGCACCGCACTCACGACATTCATTATGGGCGGACTGGCGATGCTGGCCCCCGTGCAAGGAGGTATCGGACCTTGGCATTTTATGGTTTACGAGACATTGGCGCTTTACGGCATTGCCATTGAAGACGGCAAGATATTCGCGCTAATTAGCCACTCCACCACCAACGGTTTCTGCCTGATCGTGGGCGCGATATGCCTCATCTACCTCACCATTGTGGGCAGACAAAACAAGAATGTTCAAGTTAAAGGTTAGCCAATGCTGAACACCGGGCACCTGCACTATGTGACACTGCGGTGGTCACTTCCCGTCAAGGTTGATGAATTGGCGACAAGCAACATTGCCGCTCAATATGTTCTTTTCTACATATCGCAAAAGATTTCGGAAGATGCCGACGTTGCCGAAGTGCCTGTATATCTCGGCATTGCCACCGACTCACTTGCCAATACGGCAAGAAAACTGTCGTCCGACATCTTATCGACAGAAAACCTGAACATAAGAATCGGCACCATTTTCGAACCACACGACCTGTCGGTTTTCACAAATGGCAAAAATGACATTGTAGCGTTGCTTTTAGCCATTGAAGACGCCATTTTCAGCCAAATGGAACGCGACTACCCGCAACTTGGGTGCAACCTTATTGACGACGACAGCGACATCATCGACTTTGGCTTCAGCATAAAGAATGACGGCTACCGTAGCCTTATCCCTAAAATCATCGTCAAGGAAGCCGACGACGACAAAAACGACATTTTCTAAATCCAACTATTGGCGTCCGCTAACGCGTTTAGAACACAGATGACACAAGATTTTACCAATTATCACAGATTATTTAATTAAATACCTAAACTTAAATTAAAGTTGATTGAAAATGTCTCTAAAGACGTAAAAAGCCACCCCACCATATTTGCAAATGCGACATAAAACTAATTTACAAATACTTACACATAAAACAACTCTTTTTTACCAGACACCAATATTATCCAACAAAAAAGCCCCAAAGACTTACGTCCTTGAGGCCATTATTTCAAATTACCAGTTTCAACAATTACAAGCGGAACTTGACACCCATATTTACAACACCTTGGTTGCCATAGCCAAACTCGGCGAATACACGTACGGCAGGAATTCCTGCTTCCAATGCAATAGGCGAAATCTGCAATGCAAAACGTTTGTCGTCATTTTTCACTGAACTGCCATCTGCATATTCATACTTCGATTTAAGGAAGGTATAGCCTATTGCAAACTTCGAATACATACTGAATACCTTCAAGTCGAACCAATTCAATGACAATTGTGGCATAACGGTAATATACTTGTTCTTGACTGTTCCCATAGGCAAACTAGCATCTCCAAACGACAATCCAAAACTTGACAAAGCATCACCAAATCCACCTCCAGTAACCACATTGCCTTCAGAAGTCTGATAACTGCCAATCACGCCTATGCCCAAAAAATTGATTGGGTGAAATACATAATGGAAACTATATGAACCCGAAAACTCCAAATCGTCAACTTCAAACACGTCTTTTGACACATTAAGACTTGTAGCACCATCAAAATTAGTCTTTACGTCAGAAGCAAACTCTGCAACCTGGTTATGCGTAATTAGTCCGTAACCGAATCCAAACTCGTGATGCTTGCCAGCAAATGCATTTTGCGAAGATGTCAAGGCCAACAACATAAGGCCACTTAATAAAATCTTTTTCATATTCTTCTTTTTAAATAATTGAATGAACAAAATTAAACGTCTATACAATATGTAACAACACGCAACTCATTTTTTTCGTGACGACAGTCAAAAATGCCCCAAAAACATACATCTGTCAATTCTCATTCATTAAATTCAGAATTTGTATTTAATGCCCAAATTAACAAGGCCTTGCGTGCCGAAGCCAAACTCGGCAAAAGCCTTCAGGTTTGGCAACCCGCCCTCTATTGCCACAGGCGAGAACTGGAACCACAACTCACCATCATTGGCCTTGTCGTCGGCATCGTTATCCACTGCGGACGAATCGAAATAGTTGTACTTCGATTTCATAAATGTGTAACTCAATCCCACCTTGGAATACATTCCAACAAACTTAAAGTCGAACCACGAAAACGACAGTGTAGGCATAACCGACAGATAAGTATTTTTAACCGTTCCGCAGATTTTCCTTTGGCAAACAACATCGCCGTTTGACCGCTCGTAACTCAGAACCGCACCCACGCCCAATTTCCTGAGCGGGCGCAAGGTGTAATGCAAATTGAACGAGCCCGAAAAATCAAGGTTGTCAACCTCGACATAGCCCAAAGTAAAAACAGCAACCGCAACACTTGCCGCTACATCCGAAACAGCGTTGTGAGTAACCGAACCGTGGCTCAAGCCAAATTCCTGGCCATTTATGGCAGATGCGTTTTGTGAAGAAAGCAAGGCAATCAAAATAAGGCCACTCAATATAATCTTTTTCATAATGATTGTTTTAATAATTACGGCATAAAATTAAAAATAATTATTGAAGCTAAAGTTCAATACATTGAAGGCTTCTGTTTATGTCATCAGCAAATGGGCATATCGGCAGTCAATATGGCATATCTCGCCATACATCAACAATATGCAATCAGAATCGTGACCGTAATCCGACCGAGGCTTTTCCTTGCGCCCCTATACCCAACTCTCCAAACAACTTGACATATTTAGGGCCAACCTCCAATCCCAGTACCGAAATAATACTGAGTCGCACTTCACAGTCGGTTTCCTTTATATTTCCATCTAAATAATTTCTTGTAATGAATACAGGAGAAACACCTACTCCAGACTTATTATATATTCTCACATACTCCTGTTTCAGGAAATTGAGTTGTCCAATGGCAGTAAAACAATACGATTTATAGGTTTCATTCCTTTTATTTATCTCTCCATCGCTATGATGTCTATCATACGAATAAACGCCAAATTCCTCGTCTTTGAAATGAAGGCCAACTTCAATCTTTGGTGTCAACGTTCGTAGATATTGGATGCATATCCTGCCATCA
>CALCFP010000025.1 GCA_937900725.1 uncultured Bacteroidota bacterium
AAATGCGAAATGGAAGACCGAATGGTTGGCATAAACTACTTGAAAAGCCTGCCTTACGTCGACACTGCCCGCATAGGAATACATGGCTGGAGTTTTGGCGGATTCATGACATTGTCGATGATGCTCAACCACAACACTGAATTCAAGGCTGGCGTGGCTGGCGGGCCTGTTTGCGACTGGAGCCTTTATGAAGTGATGTACGGCGAACGCTATATGGACACTCCGCAAGACAATCCCGACGGTTACTCGGCGAACAATGTTGTTGACAAGATTGGTAACCTGAATGGGCGACTGCTAGTGATTCATGGCGACATTGACGGCACCGTGGTTTGGCAAAACAGCCTGAAACTGTTGCAGAACGCTGTCAACGCCGACGTGCTTGTTGACTACGCCGTATATCCACAACACGAGCACAATGTGCTTGGTCCCGACCGCGTCCACCTGTTCAAGCGCATTCTTCAGTATTTTGACGATTTTCTGAAATAACTCAAATATCAAAAAATCGTAATTACCAACACTTCAATACGTTGCAGTTACATTACTGAATTAGTTTGTAACAAAACACAGATGCCGTGTAACATCAACAAAACGTATTGAATCGGCATTGATATGTCTGAATAATAATGTATTATACATTTGCATCATACAAATCTCTCGTAGGAAAACGTAATTATGTTTTTTATTACAAAAGGTTAAGTTAAATGAGGTACGGTTTGGGTTTCTGCCCAAACCTTTTTTAGAGGCTAGAATAGTTTTTTTCATAAATGGTTAATGTGTGAGGCATTCCTGGGCAATCTGGGGTGCCTCTTTTTATTTAGGATTTAGAATGTAGAATTTAGGATTTTAGATGTGGATTTTTGAATTTAGGATTTTATATAAATACTTGATACCATAAAAAAAGGCTTCCATTTTGGAAGCCTTTTTTATGAATCACAATCATATTATTCCACTATGACAGAACGGTTTTTAGGATACTTGACTTTGTAGTTGAGTTCAAGTTCCTTACTCTCGTTTGGCTCCATTTGCAGTTTCCACTCAATGGTGCCATTAGACAAGTTGCCGATTGTCACTTCAACATCTTGGTAGCGCGACACTGGCACTTGGTCCAAAACGGTTATGTTGATTTTCTGCGAGCGGTTGTTCTTGATTGAAATCTTCCAATCGCGACTAACCTCGCACTTGGTTCCAATGGTGCGACGCTTGGTCAAATCCTTGGCAAGAGTGCGGTTTATTGTAATGCTCTTATCCTGACCCAACGACAGTTGCATTGTGTCGGTAGCCGAATGCGTGTTCAGCACCGACTTGCCCAAAAACGCACCGTCGAGCGAAATGCTGGCCTCACCCTCGATGAAATTGTACGTCTCCCAACCAATGATGTTGGCCGTAAGATAAACGCGGTTTTCAATCTTTGGAACGCAATAATATTGATACTCAACAGGTATGATGTACTGAACCATATCGACAACCGTGACATTGCTGTTTGACTTTATGGTGTAAGGCTTTTCTATGTCGAAATTGACAGATGTCTGATTGTCAGTCTGCTCAACCACCGTGGCATTCAACGGCTTTGATAGCACCTTGGTTCTATTATAAGAAACATCTTCCAACTCTTCCTCTTCATAGACAGCATCATAATCGGCATACGACGACTTGCTGGCACCATAACCTACAACCACAACCTCCTCAAGTCCAACTAAATCCGGGTACAATTTCACATTGATGCTTGAAGAATTGGTAAATTTGGTTTCTGTAGTGTAACCTATATATGAATACACCAACGAGGTGGCATTTGCCGGCATAGTGATTGAATAATAGCCACTTCCGTCAGTAA
>CALCFP010000026.1 GCA_937900725.1 uncultured Bacteroidota bacterium
CGGGATTGGAACGGCAGCTCAAGCGGCCCGGCGACTTTGAAAAGTTCATGGGCGAGATTTACCAATACAGCCTTTTTTCACTCCCGCGTATCACCGGCGTTTCCAATGAAGAAGATGCCCTCGAAATTCTTGAAACCACGCCTATCGACCTTGTAATCCTCATGGTGGGAATCGACCGCGACTCGCCCATCGAATTGAGCGCTAAAATAAAACAGGTGAACGAATCCGTTCCTGTATATCTGCTTGTAAACAAAAAGGATGATGAAAAATACTTCAACAACCTGATTCCCACAATCAACTCGGTCGACAAAATGTTCGTCTGGACAGGCGACACATCTATCATTTTTGCAATTGTCAAATCGATAGAGGACAGCGTAAACGTGTCAAACGACACTAAAGTGGGCCTGGTGCGCGTAATACTGCTCATTGAGGACTCGCCTTCGTACTACTCAAGATACTTGCAGATACTTTACTCCATTGTGTTTGACCAAGTGCAAAAACTATTGCCCGAAGTCGAGAAAAACGAACTGAACAAAATCACAAAAATACGATCACGCCCCAAAATACTTCATGCCAGAAACTACGAGGAAGCAATAGCTATATTCAACAAATACAAGGACTTCCTGCTTTGCGTCGTCTCCGACGTCGAATTCGACTGGGGCGGAAAAATCGACAAACAGGCAGGCTTGAAGTTTGTCAAATATATGCGCGAACAGGTTTTCAGCGTACCTGTAATTCTTCAGTCAACTGAGAACGTGCAGGTTGAAGACTTGTCGATAAACAAAATTTTCTTCATCAACAAAAACAGCGAGACCCTGTTCGACGACCTACGCCGACACCTTATCAAGTACTTGGGTTACGGCGACTTCCTCTTCCGGACCAAAGACGGCAAGGATATTGGCATAGCACATTCGCTGCGCGAATTTGAAATGCTTATCCACGACGTGCCTCAAGACTCGTTTGTCCGCCACGCCAGAAAGAACCAATATTCCATTTGGCTCATGGCACGCGGCGAAATCCAACTTGCACGTACCATCAACGCCATGCGCATCGAGGATTACTCTGATTACGAACAGGCCCGGCTCGATGTCCTCAACGCCATACGCATCTACCGCGAACAAAAGAAAAAAGGCAAGGTCTTGTCGTATGACGAGACATCAACTATTGACGAGCACAACATTGTCAAGTTTGCAGGAGGGACAATGGGCGGCAAGGGACGCGGACTGGCTTTCATCGACGTGCTGATTTACAACCTCGACCTCGGCGATCTCTCAAAACACATCAACCTGCTCACACCGACAACGGTAATCATCGGCACTGATGAATTCTCAACGTTTATGGAACGCAACAAACTGTACGTCAAGGTCATCGACCCCGAAACATCTTATCAACGGCTACGCGAACTATTCTACTACAGCAATTTGAGCCTCGAACTCGAGCGACGGGTGCGCGAATTTGTGAACCATATCGACAAGCCGTTGGTAGTACGTTCATCGAGCACATCTGAAGATTCCATTAACCAACCGTTTGCAGGCGTATTCGATACATACATCGTGCCAAACGGTCCTGACAAGGAAAAGACATTCAAACTTGTATGCGATGCCATCAAACTAGTTTACGCATCCGTCTACTCCGACCAGGCCTTAGGCTACTTCAAGGCGATAAACCACAAGATTGAAGGCGAGAAAATGGCCGTCGCTGCCGAAGAATGACATCGAAATGCCGTTCGGCACAAAGCCGTAGGCGAAGACGAGGAGAATCGGCACATAAAGGAAAGCCATGACGAGGCCGAGCATGGCAAACGAGAAAAAGGACTTTCTCATCGCGGACC
>CALCFP010000027.1 GCA_937900725.1 uncultured Bacteroidota bacterium
ATGGTGCTTTTCAGGTCGGTTTGCTCTATCTTGATCTTGCTTTTGTAGATGTTGACCAGTGTGCTTCTGTTGTTGAGTGTCACAATGTAGTTGCCAGGGTCATCCAAAAAGAACTTTTGCGGGTCGCGGATCAAGACGGTGAATTTGTAGTTGTCGTCTTCGTATGTATCGCCGAATCGCATCCTCTCATTTATGCCGTAGAATTCGCAGTTCAGTTGAAATTCCTTGTCTGACAGGATGTTGATGTTTAGAGGTGTCAGGTAATCCTGGGAATGTGTGGTGTCGATAACTATCTTGAGTTGGTTAGGCAAGTACATTTCAATGTTGTGCACACGGCCAATGCGGTAGTAACTGACATCAAATTCAAGTTCCGAAAGTACCTGTTCGTTAATTAAATACGATTGCAACAGTCCTATTTGGTTTTGCAGGTTTACGCCAGAACCAAGGGTGTTAAGGGTCTGAATCATCTCGGCGGCTGCGCGAATCTGGCGCTTGTCGTTGTCCTCGTTAACCAAAATGGTTGTGCTGACCTGAAAGACTGGAGTTGTGTATCTGTTTACTATAAATGCCAAGCATAGGCATACAAAACACGACATTACAAACCAATGCCAGTTTTTCAGGCCTATTTGCAGATATTTTTTTATGTCGATATTTTCGTCTTGTTGCAGTTTGTTATTTGGCTTGTTGTCCATATGCAATTATTTAAGATAACTTATGTAGAGAATGAGTGTGGCAGTGACTGAAAGTGACGATAGGATTACGCTAAGCAGCGGTGAATTGGCTGATACGGTTTTTGAGCGTGTGGGCTTTACGTATATTACATCGTTTGGCTTGAGCCAGAAATATGGGTTCGCAATGAATTCCGAACTGAGCAGATTGAGTGTCTCTGCCTTTGTGTTTGTCGCATCCTTTCTAAGAATTATTACGTGCCGTCTGTCGGCATTCGGGTTGCAGTCGCCAGCGGCGCCCAGCGCATCTAACAGGTTCACTTCACGTTGATCAAATGTGTAAGTGCCAGGGCGGGAAACTTCGCCTAGAATGGTTATCTTGTAGTTTAGCAGTCTGATGTCAACCACAACGTTGGCAATAAATTCATTTATTTTTTCCTGAACCAAGTCGCGGGCTTCTTTAATCGTGAGACCTGCAAGTTGTGTCTTCCCTATCATCGGAAAGTCAATGTTGCCTTCAGGGTCGATCATATATCCTTGCAAGGCCAGCATTTCGCGGTAAGCGGTGCTTCGGCTGTCGCGGTAATATATTCCCAACTCTTCAATGTTTGCGCCTATCAGGTTTATGTATAGGTTGTCGCCTGTTCTCAAGATGATTTCCTGATTTTTTGATGTCGCTATTGTATCAGAAGCATTGTTGTACTTGTCCTGAATGTAAACAAGATTTTTGTACTTTACGCAACAACTTGAAAATGAAATTGTTACGATTGTCAATAAACTTAGGTTAAATATTTTTCGCACGTTTTTGCGTATTTAAAGTGAACTAATTGCAAACATACAATTTTCTTTGCTTTTGGCCGAGTGTATGTGGGCTTATTTGCTCATAATTTGCAATTTCTTTGACGCTTTTAGGGGTGAAATGGTGGGTGGGTTTCCTGCTCTTGAATCTGTCGGATTATGTGTCCCCATAATTTGTTTTATGCAAACAACTGCTTGTTCACGGCTTCGTTTAGCAGTTTGGAGTTTTTGTGGATGAATCTGTGGTTCTTGTATCCAGTAACCCACTGAAGTCCGTTTGCTGTGTCGCAAGTGAATATTTCGTCAAGCGTCAGTAAGTCTTCGTCCATTATAAATGCTTCGTTGTCAATTTGAAACCCGATGTTTTTTGCCACGTCGAGAACAACGTCGCGCATAACGTCGTTTCGGACACCTAATTCGAGCGGTGGAGTCAGCAGTTTGTTGCCTTTAGTCGCAAAAACACTCGATTGAATGGCACTGACTACGAATCCCTGCTCGTTGGTGAGCAGCATATCGTCAAGGTGTCTTGTCAGTGCAGTCGCCTTTGCCATTGTGGCTGTCAGTTGGCAGTGCTGGTCGAGTTGGCTCGGTCTGTGTGTGGTGACGTATGCTTCAGTGAAAATGTCAATCAGCAGTCCGCGTTTGTTTTGCTCGTATTGTCCGTCGCTGGCATATTGGCTGCTTATCGTTATTTCAGTAAGATTTGCCGCCATATCTCTTGTTATGGTGATTCTTGCGTTGGCACCCTGAAAATGCTTGTTACGTGTTAGAACGCCTTTAATCTGTGTCGATAGGAAATCTAAAGTGAAATAGTCTGGCAGATTGAATTTCAGAAGTTCCGCATTGCTTTTGATTGTCTCGTAATGCTTGTCAATCAATATCGGATTGGCGGCATTGGCGCGTACATCTTCAGTCAGTATGCAACCATTCGTTTGCAAGTGCCAAGGCATAATGCTGAAGGTTGCTTCATCCTCCTTGAAAAACGATTGATTGACAGAGATGTACATTCTATACTGATTTAAATTCTTTTTGCGGTTGCAAATTTACAAAAATCCTAAAGTCGGGCATTGGGGCTTTGAATTATTATGCGGCAAGTATCTGGTTACGGTTTATTGAATGTTGCCCATTTCCTTTAGGCAACGGTCCACAGCATCCAGAAGGTTGCTGTTTTTGTCCATTTGGAACCCCCTTATGCCTGCATTCTCGCCAGTCAGCACATCGTTCGGGCGGTCGCCTAGCATAAATGACTGTTTCTTGTCGATGTCAAATCGTTCTATGGCTTTTTCAATCATCAGCGGTTGCGGCTTTCGGCACAGGCAGTTGCCGTGCTTGTCGTGGTGCGGGCAATAGTATATTTCAGTAATAGGCACGCCGTTCTCGGCCATTATGCTGATGAATTTCTTGTGGACGGTATCGGTGTCGGCAATTGTGTATTCGCCTTTGGCTATGCCGCCTTGATTTGAGATGATGATGATGAGATATCCCAGTTGATGTACCTTTTTCAGTCCTTCCACAACTCCAGGACAAAGCACGAAGTCGTCAGGCTTATAGATGTAGTAATGCCCTGTGTCATCGTTGATTACACCGTCGCGGTCGAAAAATGCAGCCTTGTTCATTGCCGTTATTGAATGATTTTTTCAATAAAACGCGACAGCATATCGTGACGGAACAGAATAGGGTAGATGAATCCGAATACTGCTCCGTAGAAGTGTGCGTCGTGTGCCACGTTGTCCATCCCGCGTTTGCCCATATGGTACGAGTAGGCAAGGTAGATGATGCCGAAAAGTATCCCTGGAATCGGTATCACGCCAAAGAACAGGATTTTTCCCAGCGGGTCGAAAAGGATGCAGGCGAACGTTACGGCCGCTACGCCACCTGATGCGCCTATCGCGCTATAGTTGTAGTTGTCTTTCTGCTTGATTAGCGAGTAGATGCACGAGACAACCACACCGCCGAAGTAAAGCCCCAATAACAGCAATGTCGCATTTTGACTGAACAGAAATTCAAAATAGTAACTTGCCACATCGGCAAACGACCAGAATACCAGCATATTGACAATCAGATGAGTCCAGTCGGCGTGCAGAAAGGCGTGTGTGACCAGGCGGTACCATTGGTTGCGATGGACAATCTGGTACGGATTGAAATCGTACTTGAATAGTAATTCCTGGCGTTGAAATGCGAAATACGATACAATAAAAGTGACTGCAATTATTAGCAGACTCATTGGATATCAGTTTTTTGGACAAAATTCGAATGGCAGACTCAATATTGATGCGAAGTCGAGACCAAGACGTAGCATATC
>CALCFP010000028.1 GCA_937900725.1 uncultured Bacteroidota bacterium
GTTTCAACTATAAGTGGAAGAACGAATGCATCATTCAAATACAGAGAGTATGGTTCTATAGATGATTACACAATCGGAATGCCCAAGAATGCCGGACATTATGTTGCAGTAGCATATTTTGAGGCTGATAGTACTTATTCATATGTTGAAACCAAAGAAGCTGAATTTACTATTTCACCCAAGCCTGTAAGAATGAAATGGTCAGGTCAGGATGAGGTAGGCCATACCGATGAAGATTTTAAGTTCAAATACAGCGGATACACCATCTGCGGTATTAAAGTCGTCATCCATTGTTTGAATAAAGTCTTGTTCAATTTGGGCTGTATACTTGGCAGTAGTTTCTTCCTGACCTGTAACAGGTTTTTCTGCGACCTTTTTGAAAATCTGATAAAAGCGATAAAGATGTTTTTCAGATTCTGGGAACAAATCATCCGTAATATTGATGTCTGAACGATAAAGAGTACGCAATAACGCAAAACGAATTGTATCACTTTTATATTCTTTTAATAAATCAATAATGGCATATATTGTCTTTTCTGTAAAACGAAGTATTTTTATTAATCTTAAACGAGTATTAATATTAATAAATGTGCGCAAATCTTCTAATTCTATTTCATCTAGTTCATGATTAATAACAATGGTTCTTTTATAATATATATCTGAATAATGATTTAGAAAATTATCTTTCATAAATTCAGATGCAAATTCAACTTTGTGTCTTGTTACAACTTTTAAATTTTTATTAATATATAGACGATCCATTAAACAATTGTCTATTTCATAACATTCAAGATTAGTTAAGTATTTGTTGTCTAATAGTTTCATGAATATAGTTATATTTATTTTTTTATCATGTTTAAATATTAAGGTTGTTATATTTATTGAAAGCCCGATTTTCCAAGAGTCGGGCTTTTTTGTTGTTGAAAACAAATGCTGTTTGTAGAATCAGCGACTAGTATAAACATAGGGTTAGAGGCCTTGCAATTAATTCTAAAGTCAGGACAGCGCATTGTTAATTATTAGTTTTTCATTGTTAATTGTGTATCGCCTTTCTGTGTTACATTTGTCAAAACCATAATAAAAATGCAAAGAATATTATTGCTCGTTTCGTGCTTGTTGCTGACGCAGTTGCTGTCGGCACAGAAGCAGACCACCAATCAGTATATTGAAAAGTACAACAAGATAGCCGTCAAGGAGATGAACCGAGTCGGGATACCAGCCAGCATCACTTTGGCGCAGGGCATTCTAGAGTCGGGTAATGGCAACAGTTCGTTGGCACGCAAGGCTAACAACCATTTCGGCATAAAGTGCCACAAGGATTGGAAAGGCGAGTCGATGTATCACGATGACGACCGCCCCAACGAGTGCTTCCGTTCGTACAAGAATGCCGAACAGTCGTTTGTCGACCATTCGGAGTTCCTGTGCACTCATCAGCGCTACGCCTTCTTGTTCGATTACGGCACTACCGATTACAAAAAGTGGGCGAAGGGTTTAAAACAGGCAGGCTATGCTACAAGCGGCACTTATGCCGAACGCCTGATTCAGATTATTGAGGAAAATAACCTCCAGCGTTTCGATAGCAAGGTCACGCCTTCAACAACGCCTGAAATCCAGACCGAATTGGCTGTCAAGACCAACAACTTTGTCGAGATTGACGTGTTCAATATGGAGATAGCACCGTTTGGCAACATCAAAACTGTTAACGGAGTGGATTATGTTGAGGCGCAGGCTGGCGACAATGTTGAAAAGGTTGCCGAGCGCTACGAAATGGAACCGTGGCAGATTCGGAAATTCAATGAGTTGGACAAGAATGCGAAACTTGCTGTCGGGCAGAGACTTTATATTCACGCAAAACGTGGCAAGGCCGACTCACAGCACAAGACACACATTGTCCAAAAGGGCGAGACAATGCACGATATTGCACAATTATACGCCGTCAAGTTAAGTGCGCTTTACAAGTTGAACGCAATGGAGCCAGGTTCGCAACCAAAGGAGGGCGACACCATTCAGTTGCGCAAGAAGGTGCGGAAATAAGGATTGGTTTGACTATCATTTAACAAGCGAGTCGAGCCACAGTTGGCTACGGCTCGCTTGTTTTTTATATCATCATTGAAATTGGCAGTTGGGCCATTGCCAATTATTCGCGGTTCCGCGCAATCCGTACAATCCAGCCTTTTTTTGTCTTGCAGGCCATTGGCTGAATCATTGTCAAAGTGCTGTCGTTGTCGTATTTGGCAATTGATATTGAATCATTACAAGTTGATATCTTGTAGTCGGTGCCGTCGGCATTCAAAGTTCCGTTGAAACCCGCATCAACATTGATTTGTTGGTATCCGTTTCCCCCGTTCGAAAAAAGTCCCGAATAGACAGCCTCGTGAATATAAGCAGTGCAAGAGTCAACTTTTACTGAATCAATGATTTGTCCGCCTGAAATGTAGGGGTCTATTTTCATAAACGGTAATTGTGCGAACATACGGGCCC
>CALCFP010000029.1 GCA_937900725.1 uncultured Bacteroidota bacterium
CAAGGCTTTCGACATTTGCCCAGCCAACATCGTGCTAAATGGCCTTGCACGTCGCATAGGACTTGAGTTTGATGTCGATGGCGCAATGGCTCGACGAGGCGCGCCAGATGCCGGTTTGCTTGCACGCCTGAACAGCATCGGCTATTACGGGCAGGAACCGCCAAAATCGCTTGGTCGTGAATTTGTCGATAGCGAAATATTGCCTTTGTTTGGCGATGATGCTGATGTGGAATGTCTTATGTCGACTTATGCACAGCATATAGCATTCCAGATATCGAAAGTGCTCAATGCCTTGACTCAAGGCGACGTATTGGTGACAGGCGGTGGCGCATATAATACTTATCTGATTGATTTGCTGAAGGAAAGGACGAAACAAAACATAGTGGTGCCAGAATCTACATTAGTTGATTTGAAAGAAGCGATGATTTTTGCATTTTTGGGAGCGTTAAGGTTTTGTGGCGAGGCCAATTGCCTGAAATCGGTAACTGGTGCAAAGTGCGACAATGTAGGTGGCGCAATGTACGGCTTCGGATATCCTGCTGAAACTATTTAATGACACGATATGAAAACGATTAAAACACTAATGGTTGCAACCCTGACCGCATTGTTCGGACAGTCAGACGCTTGCACAAATTTCCTGGTGACTCCAGGCGCATCGGCCGACGGCTCATCAATGGTCAGTTATGCGGCCGATTCGCACGTGCTATTTGGCGAACTTTATCATTGGTCGGCTGCAACGTATCCGGCAGGCACAATGCTCGATGTTTACGACTGGGATTCAGGTAGATATATGGGGCAGATTGAGCAAGCCGAAAAAACCTATAACGTGATTGGCAATATGAATGAGAATCAGGTTGTAATTGGCGAAACCACTTACGGTGGGCGCGAGGAACTCTGGGGCGACACCACTGCCATAATGGACTATGGAAGCCTGATTTACATAACATTGCAACGTGCAACATCGGCACGCGATGCAATAAAGATTATGACCGACCTTGTCGCAAAGTACGGCTACGCAAGTGAGGGCGAATCGTTCTCAATTGCCGATCCCAACGAGGTTTGGATTATGGAGATGATAGGCAAGGGGCTTGATATGCAAAAGACCAAAAAAGGTTTGGCTAACAAGAACAAGGGCGCTGTATGGGTTGCCCGCCAAATTCCCGATGGCAATGTTTGCGCCCACGCCAATCAGGCTCGAATCACCACATTCCCTTGGAACGATAATTCTACGTCCATCTCGTCGGAACAGATGGACCGCATCTACGACAAGACCGTGACTACCGCCTACGCATCTGACGTTATGGATTTTGCACGCTCGAAAGGCTATATCAGCGACAAGGTTAATAAGTCGAACTTCAGTTTCTCCGACACATACGCGCCTGTCACTTTTGAAGGCGCACGCGCTTGCGAAATCCGTGTATGGGCGTTTTTCAACGATGTTGCCGACGGAATGTCGCAATATTGGGAATATGTAAAGGGAACAAACATAGAGCACGATGCCGAAACTGGCTATGCAAGCAAC
>CALCFP010000030.1 GCA_937900725.1 uncultured Bacteroidota bacterium
TCGTCCTCGGGAATTGGTGCCATAAATCCAGACAGCAGCAAACTGAAAGTGTACGGAACCTGTGGCTCAATTGTGCTTGAATCGGCAAATGAGGGAAAAGCTGTGGCATATATATACAACATTGATGGACGAAACATTGGACAATATTTTGTTGAAGGAAGAAAGGAAATATCGCTTCCAAGCGGCATCTACATTGTTGACAAGCAAAAAATAATGGTCTGGTAAGGCATTTAAGTAACACTACGCAACATTTTTGAAACACATTTTCTGTTTGCGCAATCACTATAGCCATATTTTAGCGGCACCAAAAACTATATGCTATGAACATTAAAAAACTAACAGCCACCGCAATGTCGATCCTGCTGACATCGACATTGGCATTGGCGCAAACTGGCGAACTGATATTCAGTTACGACTTTGAAAGCAACAAGGACGGCTGGTCAGGCCGACAATCGGAAAAAGTGGAACTCACCGGCGATGCCGCACACAGCGGGCTGCAATGCCTGAAGGTAAGCAACCGTCAAGCGTCATGGAATGGCGGCATGGTAAAAAACGGCGGCCTCAAGGCCGGCCACTCATACTACTTTGAGTGCTACATAATGTACTACAACAGCAAGCACAAATCACACAAGCATCAACTGTGCGCATCATACAATTTAGGCGGAAGCACCGTCTATATGGACTTGCGCACAATAACTTGCAAAAGCGGATTCTGGTACAAGGTCTACTCTACCATATCATTCCCGAAAGATGCAACCGACATGTGCATCTATGTTCAGTCGGAATACAAGGAAAGCAACGAAACCGACAACGACAAACTCGACATCTACATTGACGATGCCTTATGCTACGAAGACACAACCATTGCTCCTGTCGAAAAGGTGAATACCGACAGCATCACTTCACTAAAAGATTATTATTCAAAATATTTCAAGATTGGAACTTCGGTTTCAACGTATGAGTTAAGCAGAGAAATAGCGACAAAACACATAAAAAAACATTGCAACAGCATTACCTGCGAGAATGAAACAAAGCCCGACGCACTGCTTGATCAGGCAAAGAGCAAAGCTGCAGGAAAACCTTGCGTGACTATAGGCAACAACACAAAGGCAATTATGGATTTTTGTGTAGAGAATGATATTGCATTCCGTGGACACACTTTGGTTTGGTACTCACAAACTCCCGACTGGTTTTTCAATAAAGATTTTCAGGATAATGGCACAAAATTGAAGAAAGAAGAAATGTCAATACGCTTGGAACAATACATACAAGCCGTATTTGAAGCGATATCGTCAACTTGCCCCAACCTTAAACTTTATGCATTTGATGTTGTAAACGAAGCTTTTGAGAATGATGGTGGCGGAATTCGAGGTTGGTCTAATTGGTCGAACCTATACCATGACGAATCTTTTATGGACAGCGCATTTACATATGCACGCAAGTACGCGCCTAAAAATTGCAAATTGTACTACAACGACTACAACGAGTATATGCAAAAGAAAACCGATGACATATATAAACTTGTAAAGAGGCTATATGACAATGGAGTGTGCGACGGCGTAGGAATGCAGTCACACTTGGATTGCAAGTACCCAACAGTTGACGATGTCCGCACTACCATCGAGAAATTCCTGTCTATTGGCGACAACATCGACCTTCAGGTAACCGAACTTGACATCACCATCAAAAACAACTATACCGACAAGGACCAGGCCGAACTCTACAAGGGCTTGTTCGACTTGTACGTGGAGTATGCCGACAACATCAGTTCCGTAACCCTTTGGGGAACATCGGACGGGGTCAGCTGGC
>CALCFP010000031.1 GCA_937900725.1 uncultured Bacteroidota bacterium
CGTTGAGGAAGCCGGAGTTCATCATGATACCTTCCTTAGCGTCGAACGAAGACTCGCTGACATCTGCACCCTCGATAAGCGGGATGATAGGCAGGTTGAAATGCTTTGCAAATGCGTAGTCGCGCGAGTCGTGTGCAGGAACGGCCATAATGGCACCTGTTCCATAGCCTGCAAGAACATATTCCGATATCCAGATAGGGTTCTTTTCGCCAGTAAATGGATTGATGGCGTAACTTCCTGAAAAGACACCAGTAACCTTGTGGTCAATCATACGGTCGCGCTCGGTACGGCCCTTGACGTATGCAATATACTCATCTACTGCATTTTTCTGCGAGTCGGTTGTCAGTTTCTGCACAAGTTCGCTTTCGGGCGCAAGTACCATAAATGTGACGCCAAACATAGTGTCGGCACGGGTTGTAAATATGGTGAAATGCTCGTTGCTGTCGGCAACCTGGAATTCGACTTCGGTTCCCTCGCTACGGCCGATCCAGTTGCGCTGTGTCTCCTTGATGGATTCGCTCCACTGTATTGTGTCAAGTCCGTCGAGCAGGCGCTGTGCGTAAGCGCTCACACGCAAGCACCATTGGCGCATCTTCTTCTGTTCGACAGGATAACCGCCACGCACGCTGACACCTTCCACCACCTCATCGTTGGCAAGCACGGTGCCGAGTTTCGGGCACCAGTTGACCATTGTCTCGCCAAGGAATGCTATGCGGTAGTTCATCAGTATGTCAGACTGCTTTTTTTCATCGTATGAATTCCATTCCTGTGCGGTGAAATTCAATTGTTCTGATTGGGCCACATCGAGATTTGCCGAGCCTTCTTTTGCGAAATGCTCCACGAGTTTCTCTATGGGCTGTGCTTTTTGGCAACTGTTGCAGAAGAACGAGTTGAACATTTTCTGGAATGCCCACTGTGTCCACTTGTAGTAGTTTGGCGCGCAGGTGCGTACCTCGCGGCCCCAATCGAAGCAGAAGCCAATTTTGTCGAGCTGCTCGCGGTAGCGGTTGATGTTGGCCACGGTTGTCACTTCAGGATGTTGTCCTGTCTGGATGGCATACTGCTCTGCTGGCAGTCCGTATGCATCGTATCCCATCGGGTTGAGCACGTTGAAGCCTTGCTGACGCTTGAAACGTGCATATATGTCGCTTGCAATATATCCGAGCGGATGGCCTACGTGCAATCCTGCTCCCGAAGGATAAGGGAACATATTCAACACATAGTATTTTGGACGGCTGGCGTCTTCAGTCACCTTGTATGTCTGATTCTCGATCCAAGCCTTGTGCCACTTTTGCTCAATCTCTCTAAAATTGTATTCCATATACTTATATTTAAAACGAACGGCAAAACTAACTAACGTTGGCGAAAACACAAAATTAAAGAATGTGTGGATTGGGGGATGTTCGATTTAGGATTTAATTCATTTAGGATTTAGTCCCGATAGCCATCGGGATTAGGATGTAGGATTTAATTCATTTAGGATTTAGGATTTAAATTTCACATTTAATATTTGTTATTTACCTACTCCCTTTGGCCTTACACCTTTTGCCTTATGTCTTTTGCCTTTTGCCTTTTGTCATTTGTTTTCAATTGCTACATTTGCTGATGTAATAATCTAACAACTATGAACCGCTTATTTTTAACTACCGTCGGTTTGCTGTGCTTTGCCACGATGCAAGCCCAAACCACAAAAGATGAAATGTTGGCGAACCCTAGCCTGATGAACAGCAACGGGCTTGTCTATCAAACCAACTTCAAGCCACAGACGCCTGCTCCTAAAGGCTACACGCCTTTTTACATCAGCCATTACGGACGCCACGGGTCGCGCTACCACTACACAGGTTTCGACTATATGAATATGCGCAATATGCTGAATGGTGCCGCCGATGCCAACGCCCTTACTCCACTCGGAAAGGACTTGAAGGAACGTGTTGACAAACTTTTCAATGACGGCTACAACCGCGCTGGCGACCTTACACGCACAGGCTTCCTTCAGCATCAGGGCATTGCCGAACGCATGGTGAATTCATTCCCTGAAATATTTGCCGATGGTGCAAAAATCGATGTCAAGTCGTCGACATCGCACCGCGTGATTATGAGTATGGACGCCTTCCTTCAGAAACTTAACGCCATGCGCCCTAACCTCAACATCTACACCGAATCGAGCAAGCGACTGATGTCATACATCAACAACGAGAAGAAAGACTCGCTGAACGTGTACCTGCGTAGCCCCGAATGGAACAAGGTGAATGGCGAGTTCGGTCAGCAAATCATTCATCCTGAACGTCTTGTAGGCACGATATTTTCCGATACGGCTTATGTGAAATCGAAAATCAACGGATTTCAGTTTATGCGCAAACTGTACGAACTCAACTGCACTATGCAAGGCATCGACGACCTTGATTTCGACTTCAGCGACGTGTTTACCAACGAGGAACTTTTCGACAACTGGCAACTACAGAACGTATACTGGTACAGCAACTACAGCACGTGCCCATACACCAAAAGCCACGGCGCAAAACTGGCCAAAGCCTTGCTTACAAACTTCCTTGACGAGGCCGACAAGGCAATTGCAGGCAACGGCACAAGCGCCACACTGCGTTTCGGGCACGATACGGGACTGCTTCCTTTGGCAAGCCTTATGGGACTTGAAGGTTGCAACGCCGAGGTGACCGACCTTGCCGAACTCTACAAGGTTTGGTGCGACTACAAGATTATCCCTATGGCAGGCAACCTGCAAATGATTTTCTACAAGTCGGACAAGTCAAAGGACGTGCTTGTGAAAGTGTTGCTCAACGAGAACGAAGTGAAACTTCCTGTCGAGAGCAAGACCGCTCCTTACTACAACTGGGCCGACGTTGAAGCATATTACCGCGACATTCTGGCAAAAATGTAATTGCCAACCTACACCAAAAGGCCCTGGATCATTTGTTCAGGGCTTTTTTTTGCGTTTTCGCCACTAAATGGCAGATACTTAAAACAACTTTTTGCACATACAATAAAATGTATTAGTTTTGGTAGCCGTTTTTTTGGCATCTATCAAACTATAAATGAAGAGAATCTTATCAACGCTGTTGCTGTTGACGGCAATCATTGGATGCCGTGCCGATGAAATAGTGCTTACAGGCATCTATCAAGAGAAAAACTTGTATGTGATGAACCCGTTTGCCGCTGATGGCGATCAATTCTGCATAACAGAGATTCTTGTAAACGGGACACCAACTTCCGACGACATCAATTCAAGCGCTTTCGAAATAGATTTGTCTGTACTGAATCTGAAAAAAGGCGATGAACTTAACATTGTAATCAAGCATAAGGACGGATGCACCCCAAAAGTGATAAACCCTGATGCAATAAAGCCTCAAAGCACATTTACCGTAACAACAATAAAGATTGACAAGAACGACAATCTTACCTTTACCACATCTGGTGAAAGCGGATCACTACCCTTTATTGTCGAGCAATTCCGCTGGAACAAATGGATAAAAGTTGCTACAGTTGACGGAAAGGGGACAGCAGAATTGAACACCTACATTGTAAAAGTCAGCCTTCATTCAGGATACAACCGCTTCCGCGTAAAGCAGGTCGACTATACCCGCAAGCCACGCTACGGCAAGGAACTGAAGCACCGCTCAATGATGGCAGAGGTGACATATTCATACTCAAAGCCGTACAACGACATATATTTTTCGTCAGAGACAATGTACGAAATCTATAACAGCAAAGGCGCAATTATGGCCAAAGGCGTTGGACTGAAAGCCGATGTATCTACATTCCCGGCAGGCGATTACTTCCTCAACTACGACACAAAGACAGAAACTTTCAAGAAAAAATAGTCTTGGCAAATTTCTAGTTCCAAACAGCTATATTTGCCCTTATGAGTTGGATTTTGTACTTCATCTACTTGCTATTGCTCATTTGGGTGATTCAAAAAGCACATTTTTTCGATGCGCCCGGAATTAGTCGCAAATTGCTGACAATAGTCTTCGTCACAAAGATAATAGGCGGGTTTGCAATCTTCTGCATCTACAATTACTATTACACTCCTCGCAGTTCGTGCGACATTTTCAAGTATTTCGACGACGGGCTAATCAT
>CALCFP010000032.1 GCA_937900725.1 uncultured Bacteroidota bacterium
CTCATTTATCGACAATCCCGCCGAAGTGTGCTGAATCATAAGATGCAGTAGACCTTGCTCTGGTAATTCGGGAAGATTTTTTATTATTGTGCCAGTTATCAAGTGGTAACCTCTGTGATAGTTCGGCAATGTGATTTGAAACTGTGTTATCATAGTCGTCAATTTTTACAAATGGTGAATATATAGAACTCACCTCTAAATTAATCTTAAATCTGAAAAATGAATCGTTTGCTTGCATTAATTCTGATAATGTTTTCTGCAAATTCATCAAAGGCCGTCAATTTGGTGTTGGATGTCGATGTGCCACAATCAGTTGACAGTTCGGCGCTATTGGCAGGAATTAATGGTTTTTGTTCCGATTTGGTAGATGAAAATTTTGATGGTGTTTGGTGCCTTCCTGCCGACAAAGCGTGTTCGATGCCACAATTCGAGATTTTGTGCGATGAATTGCAGAAAGCTGTCGAAGATACCAATGTTCGCGTTTCAATTGTCGATATTGCGCCTTTGACGGCTGATACTTGCCTGGTCCAACTTTCAATTGTCAATGCTGTCAGCGCCCAGTTGTTGTCGTTGTTTGAGATTGTCGCCACAAAGTTGGAAGGCAGATACTTGTTTTCGTCCGTTTTGAGTAGGAATATGAAGGCTATGCAGACGGTCGGTTGTGAAGGAATAAATGTCTATTTTAACAATGATGCCGATAGATTGTTGGCTGAACGTTATGTGGAAACTGCTTTGTCCTTCGACCGAAAATTTGGCGCGATTCACCCTGCCAATGCGTTTCTGTGTGAGAATGGTACCTCGTTGATGCAGATGTTTCGATTGTTGGGAATTAATTACTTACGTGATGCGGTGGGCTCAAGTTGGCCAATGGTTGACTTTGAATACCCTGATGTCGCATTTTATTTTTACACAAATAGATATAAAGATGAAGGTATCGATTCTCACGATTTGTTCCATTCTCGTGCATCGTTGGCCATAGAAAATGATGCCGTAAATTCTTATATGGTTTGTGGTGGCGGTTATGTGTATGGCGGAAGTTGGGGTATGAGTTGGAACGAAATCAAGTCGAAGTTCAAGGCAAATATGAAATATGATGCCGAAACCGATTGGTTGAAACTCTATTTTGAGCGTTTCAATTTCGGTGATTCAAAAGAGAAACATTTGTTAATCACGCAGTTTGTCAATGCATTGATTATTGAGCAGGTTGAGGCGGAGCAAGGTTTTGATGCCGTGGTCAAACTTTTGTCGAGTGGCAATATGAACAAGGAACGCCAGCGTTTTTTCAATATACTTGAAAGTGTAACAGGAATAAATGAGCATAATTTCAATGCCAAGGTGTGCGAATTGATAGAAAAGTCAATGAAATTTTAGTCAACCAACAATAAAAATGTTTCATTTCAGTTTGTAGGCAGTAAGGGCAATTGATTATTTTTGCAACTCATTAAAAAAACGTCAGTGAGAACATTGTTGTTGGCAATTTTGGTTTTGGTTACAAGTGCGACATTTGCGCAGACTTGCATCTATGGCAAAGTAACCAACCAGTCGGGTGAGCCTCTCGAATTTGCCAACGTAGTGCTCAAGGATAATGCTGCCGGTACAGTTACTGATGTTAACGGTGTGTATCGTCTTGTTGTCCCATCTGAAAAATCAATTTATGTATCGTTTTCTGTAATAGGATACCAGACACAATGGGAAGAAGTCCATTTGTCAACGGGTCAGCAACGGAAACTTGATGTCGTTCTCAGCGCCATCTCTCAAGAATTGGGTCAGGTTACTGTTGAGGATGTTCAGGTGCGAAAAAGCACTCTTACACGGCTAAACCCTAAGGTTATGGGCGTGTTGCCTGATGCTTCCGGAAGCATAGAAAGTCTTATCAAGACTATGCCGGGTGTCGCATCAAACAATGAGATGAGTTCACAATATTCAGTCCGTGGCGGAAGTTTCGACGAGAATCTTGTATATGTCAACGGCATTGAGGTTTACCGTCCATTCTTGGTCCGTTCGGGTGAGCAGGAAGGCTTGAGTTTCGTCAACAGCGATATGGTTTCGTCGTTACTCTTTTCGGCAGGCGGATTCGATGCCAAGTATGGCGACAAGATGTCGTCTGTGTTGGATATAAAATACAAACGACCGGTAGGTTGGGGCGGAACAGCCTCGGGAAGCCTCTTCGGCGGTTCATTGACGCTTTATGGTGATTGCTACAATCATCGTCTTCGCCATATTTCCGGATTCAGGTACAAAACAACCAAATATCTTCTGAATTCACTCGAAACATCCGGCGATTACGATCCCAAGTTCCTCGATTTCCAGACATATATTTCGTATGATTTGACAAGAAGGATTGAATTGGGAATATTAGGCAACTGCTCTACCAACGTGTATAATTTTGAGCCACATGATCGTCGTACCAAATTTGGTTTGTACAATCAGCCTATGGAGTTGAGAATGTTCTTCGAAGGTGGGGAGAAAGATGCATTTTACACATACACAGGAGCCTTGTCTGCCGATTTCAAGGTCAACGACGGGTTTAGCCTGAAACTTACTGCATCGGCTTTCAGTACTCACGAGAGCGAGACTTTCGATATCTTGAGCGAATATTTCATAAACGAGATCGATAATGCCGTTGGAGCAAGCAGTTATGGCGACAGCGTCAGCAATGTCGGTATTGGAGCATTTCTGAATCACGGACGTAATTTCCTTGATGCCAAAGTTTTCAGTGTAGAGCATACCGGAATGCTTAGCACAGGCAATCATTTCCTGAATTGGGGCGTTAAAGGCACACGTCAGCAGATTGATGACAATCTCTCAGAATGGACCCGCATCGATTCGGCAGGTTATTCATTGCCTCATTCCGACACTTCGGTAAATATGAACTATCTACTGAAAGCGCGCAACAGCGTCGAATCAAACAGGATAACCGCATATGTGCAGGATGTATTCTCAATCCATTTTGATTCGTCCGACATGCACCTTACATTGGGTGTCAGAGCCAATTACTGGGACTTCAATGACGAACTTTTGGTGTCGCCACGAGCCAGCCTTTCCTACAAGCCTAATTGGAAGCGTGACATTCTATTTAAATTGTCGGCAGGATATTACTATCAGTCACCGTTTTATAAGGAGATGCGCTTGCCCGGTGGACATATTAATCACGATATCAAGGCACAGAAATCAATCCATTTTGTTGCGGGCGACGATATGAATTTCACTGCGTGGAATCGTCCGTTCAAGTTTATTGCCGAATTGTATTACAAGCGTATGACTGATTTGATTTCGTATCAGGTTGACAATCTGCGTACTATTTATTCGGGCCAGAATGATGCCGATGGATATGCTGTAGGCCTCGATATGAAGGTCAACGGTGAGTTTGTCAAAGGAGTCGATTCGTGGTTCAGCCTTTCGCTTATGCAGACCGAGGAGGATATCCGCAACGATGTTTGGGTCAAGACCGATGCCGATGGAAACCAGTATGAGACACATCCAGGCTACATTCCTCGTCCAACCGACCAGCGTCTGAATATCAGTATGTTTTTTCAGGATTATTTCCCTGGCAACCCAGATTATAAGGTGCACTTGCAAATCAACTTTGGCTCAAAGTTGCCGTTCGGACCGCCAAACTCGCCAAGATATATGGCTACTGGCCGTATGCAGTCGTATCAGCGTGTCGATTTGGGATTTTCCAAGAGTCTGAAAAACAGTTCCAAGACATATACTAAAAGCAGTCTGTTCTATTATGTGAAGGAAGCGTGGATTTGTGCTGAAATACTGAACGTCATCGACCGCCAGAACGTCGCTTCATACGAGTGGGTGACAGATTTTAACAACCGTCAGTATGCAGTAGAGAACTCGTTGACAGGCCGTAGGTTCAATGTGAAACTGTCAATTAACTTTTAGTCGCACGTTGTTTGCGACTATAGCACTCGAATCAACTTTTGTGCAAAAAGCAGGTTTGTTCCTACAACCGCAAGTCCGATAATGCTGTAAACCACCATTTGTGCTATTTCTGCATCTATTATTGACATCGTTTCTGCCAGTATGTAAATGCTGATTGGTAGGCATATTATGCTTGTAATCAGGCACGGAACGTATTTCCGCAAAACAATGCTTTGGCCTATGTGGATTACCAGATGTATTGTGTATGCCATAAATGTTCCCCACCAGAAACACCATAGCCAAGTCTTGTCGAGTGACAGCGCGCATCCGCATATCGCAAGGCAAAGCAGAAACTCCTCAAGTACGGCAAGTGCCATGCCTTCAGTATTGTAACCTGCAAATTTGCCCGCAATTTTCGGAAAGCGTTTTTGAATAATGTCGAGGTTCTTGCCAATCCACCATTTCAGGCCTATCAACTCTTCCAAGTCGTGAACCATAAATAAGATAGGGAATAGCCATACATATTTTGCCATAATTACGAAATTTGTTGGGTGGCACGTCTTTGCATATCCTTTGTCATAAACAGTTTTGAAAAGCGTTCAATAGGAATATTATTGGTGCATTTGACAAACACGAATGTTATTGTGCAGGCGAAAATGAACCTGAACAGCACCACGCCAGTCCAGTGACCGCCCATTGAAAGCATCAGTATCGTGTCCTCTATTATGCTGTGAAACAGCCCCATCAGAGTCATTGAGTAGAAGATGCCTTTTATGTCGATGTCCTTTTGCTTGCTTTCCTCAATCAGCAGTCCGCCACCATAAGCAATGCCCAAAGTGAGTCCGATGATGGTTATAGGAAGCACTTTCTTGCTAATTCCCAGCCATTTGAGTGTCGGTTCCATAACCTTGTTCACTATCTTTATTAGTCCAGTTACATCAAGCAGATGCAAGAAGATTACAAGTGTGAATATTACGCAAGTTATTACTCCATAGTTCTTTATCTCGTTTATTGCCCAGGCGCCCCACGATGTCTGCGATGTGGTAAGGAATGGCGATATGGTGGCATCCTCTTGCAATGCGCCGATAGCGTTGTAAATCCTCGACATACTCATTCCAAGTACTATTGCAAATCCAAATCGTATGGAGGTCATCACCCAGCCTTTGATTCCCGTCTTTTGCGAGATGGTGATTTCGATTGGGAAAGTATGTGCCACCAGCATCATTGTAAACAAAGTTGTCATTTGCGCCACTGTCATAGGCTCCATTGAAGGATAGATGCTGAATAGCGTGAGGAATCCGCCGTAGATGCTAACAACCATTGTCGTGAGCCATACTATCGCGGTTTCGGCGGGCAACCCTACAATGCCCATTATCGGTTCAAGAAAATCGCATATATACGACAAGAGCCCCCATTGCTGAATGAACCGAATCAGAATGGATACGGGAATCATAAACTTGAAGAGCGTGATGCACGAGTTCTTGCCCCTATGCCATACGTAATTGAAAAAATCTTGCAGTTGCGACATCGCTTATATTTTGTTCGCAAAATTAGCAACCTTCGTCATATTGTATTCTATCGTAGTTTACGATTTGAGAAAAGGTTCAAAAGATGTTTGTTTGCGTATTCCGGTTTGTGGCGAAAGTTTTTTTTTCTTTTTTTTTATGTGCTAATTTGTTTATATAAAATAATTTATAAGATATAATTCTTTGTGAGTTTTTGTTTGTGATGAATTTTTATTAATGCATTGAAACATATTGCATCAATTATCGTAGTACCACGCAGAAATTAGAGTTAGTATGGAAAACGATGTATGTAAAGGATTGGAAAAATGCCCAATTTTCGTAAAGGGCGTCCTGGTCAACGACTATACAGGGGTAGCGTATAGAAATATGTATTGTCTGGTTCCAGGAAAATTTCAGGAATGCAAAAGATATTTGGCGTCGAAGGCGACAGGAAAACCAGTTCCGGAGTCGGTGATGCCAAATTCCAAAAAGAGTGTTGAGGAAATAATTGAAATGATTAATTCAAAGTAATTTACTTGATGCTCTAATAACATTAAAGGGACAATTCGTTACGGATTGTTCCTTTTTTTGTTTGGAAAAAATTATAGAACTATTGCACGGAAACAAATTTTGCCTACTTTTGTGCCCGTTAAAACTGTTTGGTCGATTCGTCTAACGGTTAGGACGAGAGATTCTCAATCTCTAAATAGGAGTTCGATTCTCCTATCGACTACTAAAGGTGCGGAAATGGCACCTTTTTTTGTTTAAGAAAATTTATCGTTATGACTGACAGACGCGTTCGTGTGCGCTTTGCGCCAAGCCCAACGGGTGCACTTCACATTGGTGGAGTACGCACAGCCCTTTACAATTATCTGTTCGCCCGCAAAAATGGTGGCGATTTCATCCTTCGTATCGAAGATACTGATTCGCAACGTTTTGTCCCAGGTGCAGAGGCTTATATAATTGAGGCACTGAAATGGTGCGGTATCAAGACTGATGAAGGCGTCGAGCAGGGTGGTCCGCACGCACCGTACCGTCAGAGCGAACGTCGTGAGATTTACCTAAAATATGCTCAGCAGTTGGTTGATTCAGGAAATGCATATTATGCATTCGATTCGGCCGAGTCGCTTGACGCAATGCGCAAGGATGCCGAATCGAAAGGTCAGACATTTGCCTACAACTATCAGGTGCGCAATCAGTTGGAGACATCGCTGAAGTTGTCGGCCGATGAGGTTAAGCAACGCATTGAGCGTGGCGACCAATGG
>CALCFP010000033.1 GCA_937900725.1 uncultured Bacteroidota bacterium
AGGCCTTCAAAGTCTTGCACTTCGTCTCGGTTGCAAACATGCGGCCAAGTTGCGTCGTCATGAATCCGTGCGTAATTTCGTTAGCGCAGAAGAATTCGTTTAATTTATCCAAATCCAAGCGAATTTCGTCTGGCACAACATACAACGTTCCGCCCGCCATAGGGACAGTCACCACATCCATCACGCCGGCGTCAAAACCGAAACTTGCATACGACGCAAAACGGGTATTCTCGTCCAGTTCCATGACGTTAGAATGGTTCCTGAAGAACGCCGCCAAGTTCCTGTTTTCAAGCACACAGCCCTTGGGTTTTCCGGTCGTCCCGGAAGTGTAAATCATGGTAAGCGCATCTTCCGGACTCGGCATCACGCAAAAATCGGGAGCGTCGGGCAACCCTGCAATTTCATCCACAAACAGCACGTCGCCCTTGTATTCGTTCACGAGACCCACGAGGTTCCTGTCGGCAATCAAGAGCCGCGCCTTGCTATCCTGCACCATGTAATTCAGTCGTTCCGCCGGATACGTGGGGTCCAGAGGCTGGAAGGCTGCCCCTGCGCGAACAACGCCCCAGGCGGCAATCACCATGTTATCGCTACGCGGAACAAGGACCGCAACAAAGTCGTCCTTGCCTATTTTTTTGCCGTTCACGAAAGCCGCCAAATTCCTTGTAAGGCGATCCAGTTCCGCAAACGTGTAATGATTTTCCTTGAATACAAGCGCCGTCTTTTCCGGAGCCTTCTTGACCACCGCTTCAAAGACTTCGTTCACCGTCTGGAATTTCGCCTTCGGCAAATCCGTGTTGTTGAAATTATCAATAAAGTGGCGAGCGTCGGTAGAAACCACCTGGATTTCGTCCAGGCGTTCGCAAGCGAGCATTCCCTTCACAATTTCAAAAACCATCTCGTTCAGGTTTTCAATGAAATCGCGGGAGTAAAGCGAGTCCTTGAAATGCGAATGCATCTCGTAGCCGGACTCCGTCTTCAAAAGCATGCCAATCAAATTCGCCTGGCAATCGTTCACCTTCAATTCTTCGGGCATCACCAGGGCATCGCCGAGTTTAACTTCAGAAAGCAAATCCGACTGGTACACAAACGAAACATCAAAACGCACCCCGTAGTTTTCCACCAGTTCACCAAACGAAATGCAATCATGCTCCATGGAATCGAATAATTTATTCTGGACATCCTGCAAAAATTCGGCGACGGCCTTTCTATCGGGAATATCAAAGCGGAGCGGGATTGTCCTTACGAACATGCCAACAGTATCCATCAGGCCATCGTCATGGCGCCCGTTGTTCACCGTTATAAAGTTGCTCTCGTCCGTGCCGCTAAACTTCGAAAGTGCATAAGCAAAAGCCGCAAGGAAAAGCGAACTTTCCGTCACGCCGTTTTTACGCACAAAATGTTCCACAGCACGCGTCGACAAATCCGCATCGGCCTTTGTAACAATAATATCCGAAGACATTTCGCCCGGATTTCCAGCCTTGTCGGGGATAAGCATTTCTTCCCATTCAAAGCCTTCGAATTCGCCCTTGAAAAATTCCTGGGCCGCCTTGTAGGCACGCGAGATTTTCAAGCCAAACTCGTTACGCGAAGCGTCAAACTGCGTAAACGATTCCGCTACGGCACTGCCGCCAGCATACACATCGGCAATTTGCCCCAACAGAACCTTCATGGAAGATCCATCAAATACAATATGGTGGATATCAACCAAGAACAAACTAGAATCGCCGACCTTGCAAATTTCAAAACGGTAAAGCGGACCATTCGCCAAGTCAAACGGGCGCACAAAACGCGCGAGGGCCGCATCCTTGCTTAAAGCCTCCGTATGCTCCACAACACATTCCGGCGCATGGAAGAACATCGCAGGCTCGTCCATTTCATCGGAAACAGTCACAAACAGAGCCGGATGCATAAGCGCCACGGACTTCACCGCATTTTCAAACTTTTCAACATCAATCGACGTCGGCAATTCCAAGGCAAACGGAATATTGTACATCGTCGAAAGCGGCTTCTCGACGCTCTCGAAATACACACCCCGCTGCGACTCCGTCAAAGGCGTAATTTTCGGGATGCGTTTCCAGTAATCCTCGGCAGTCTGCGTAGCACTTGACGAAGTCTTCGCCGCAACATTCAAAACTGAGCCGCGGTCCGACGGAATTTCAACGCATTTGGCCGCAGCGGCAATTTTTGAAACAACCTTCGCCTGCAAAATATCCTTCGCCGAAACAGAGAACCCGGCATTCTTCAACGCATCCATCAACTTCAACACCTTGATGGATTCGCCACCAAGTGCAAAGAAGTCGTCGTCGGCACCCACTCGACCGCAATTCAACACAGCAGAGATAGCCTCGCAAACAGCCTTTTCCGCATCATTTGCAGGAGCACGATATTCCACCTTGTAGTTTTCCACAGAAGGCTGTTCAAGGGAAACTCTATCCAACTTTCCCGTGGCAGTCAAAGGAAGCGCCTTCATATTTACAAAAAAGCGCGGAATCATGTACGGCGGAACCTTCTTCGCAAGTTCCCTGCGAATTTGCACTTCACTGATTTCTTCGGCACCTGATTTATTTACAAAGTAAGCGACAATGTAATTCTGTCCGTCTTCATCTACAAAGGCCTTCACCGCCACGTTTTCTACGCTTTCGATTTCCTTGATGACATTTTCAACTTCCAGGGTTTCCACACGCTGGCCGTTGATTTTCACCATCCAGTCCTTACGACTCACATAAACGTAGTTGCCATCTTCACAGCGTCGCATCACGTCGCCGGTATGATACAGAATCCTTCCATCGGGCATTTGCACAAACGTGCTTTTTGACTTTTCCGGAAGACCGATATACTTTGTAGCGCAATGCGTAATGACGCAAAGTTCGCCTTCCGTCAAGGAATCGTTGACCTTTCCATTTTCGTCGGAAAGAACAAATTCGCAATTCTTGAATGGTTTTCCGATAGGCGTTGTCCGATACGGCTTATTGACCTTGAAACAGCAAACAGGCCCGGTTTCAGAACAACCGAAGGCATTTACGATTTGGAACTTTTCGGAATAGAAATCACTCAAAAGTTCCCCACCGCAAATAACCGTTTTCAAGTAGGTGGAATCAAGATTCAGGCGCTTCAAATACGAAGGCGTCAAGAAGGTTATGGAGACCTTGTGCTCCAAAAAGTACCTTACCAATTTTTCGCCGTTTTTCACCACATGGTCCGGAACAATATGGAATTCAAATCCAAGAGTAAGACTCTTGCTGACATAATCAGTAAAAGCGACAAACGCGAAACTCGAATTCATGGCGAATACTTCCCGCGCATTCACGTCAGGGAACATATCCATACTGAAAACAAAACGCACAATACTTTTCCACGGGTGCACAACGCCCTTCGGCATCCCCGTAGATCCCGAGGTATAAACAATGCACGCCGTACAATCGTCCGGCACATCCATGCCGTCCCACGGCTCGTAATTGTCCAAATCCGACCAAAAGTCATCCGTGATGATTAACGGAGAATTGCTGTTTTCTTTGATATAGTCGATTCTATCCTGCGGATATTCAAGCGAAAGTTGTACGCAGGCGAGCCCTGCCGACAAAATACCGAGATAGCTAGCGACATACTCCACATTCCGGTCCATGAGGATAAGAACCGGTGTCCCGGGAGCAAAATCAAACGTTTCCAATTTACCCGCAATGCGCCTTCTCATCGCGTTCAGTTCTTCGTACGTCGTCTTTCTGGTTCCGTTGCAATCGACAACGGCAATATCGTTCGCATGTTCTTTTACAACGGCAATAAATCGCTCAATCAACTTTTGCATAAGGCAAGTTTTATATCATTTTAAAATGTATGGTTTTGAGGCACTATGAATTCCAGGATTTTAGTATCAAACCAAGGAATTGGCAATTGTCCATAAAAGACCATACGGAATAACAGATTTAAAGTTAATGCTTTTCCTTGAGTGGCGGAAACTGCAAGGCGGAAAATAAAATCGGGGAATTTTAGAAGTTCCCTTAATTCGTATTCGCCAATAGTTTAAATGGCACAATTGACTTTTTTGCTATCATTGCATCATGTCACGTAAAAGAAAAATATCGTTGAAAGGTACGCTACGCCGTTTCCGCATCTGGCAGGAAACTGGCCGAAGGGCCTACCGTCGCACTGACGCAATGGCGGAAGAGCACAAGTGCCTGAACTGCGAAACTGTTTTTCGTGGCAATTACTGTCCTGTTTGCGGGCAGAGCGCACGAGAGAAACGGCTGTCGTTTGCCGACATTTTCAGCAATCTGATGGGCATAATCCTGAATATGGAGAAAGGTTTCCTGTACACGGTCTTGTGCCTGATATTGCGACCAGGATATATGATTCGCGATTACATCAGTGGCCATAGAATACGCTACACCCGACCAATTCAGTTGCTGTTCATCTTGGCGACTATCAGCATTGCCGTGAACTACTTGTCAGGCAACTCCTTCGATGCCAACAGCATGGAGGTGAAGATAATGCCACAAGCATTGCACGACTCGCTTCCGCTGACCACATTGTACGACTCGCTGGCTAATTTCGACGAATCAAAAATGACGAATTTTCTGTCGATTGACTACGAAAGCGACAGCGAATCGGATAAGGCGATGGCTGAAAAAATGGAACACTCCATCGTAAGTGTCATCCAGTGGATAACCGACAATTTGGGGCTGGCCACTCTTTTATTTCTGCCGTTTCTGGTTCTGCCAATGTTTTTAAGTTTCCGCAAGACCAAGGCGGGTGGCTCGTTATGCCTGACGGAATACTTCTTTGTCACAATCTACATTTGTGACCAGTGGCTTTTGTTGCATCTGATTGCTTACCCTTTGCCGTCGTCAACGTTGTTTATGCTTTTGTTCTTCCCGATTGTCTTCATATACGACTGCCGTCAGTTGTTCCGCATATCGTGGGGCGATAGCGTAGTGCGTACAATGCTGTTCTCGTTCTTGTCTGTTGTGGAGATGCTGTTGCTGTCGCTTGGTTTGGCGTGCCTGATTGAACTTTTTATTGAATAAAGGTTTCATTTAACCTTGGAAAAACGGATAAATCTTTTATAAAAAGAAAGATATTCAATATTTTAAGTAACCACTTTTCTGATAATAAAAGTGCATTGTTAATTACAGGTGCCAGACAGATAGGAAAAACCTATTCCATAAGGCAGTTTGGAATGGAGAATTTCGACTGCTTTGTAGAGATTAATTTTATTGATATGCCAGAGGCTGTCGAACTGTTCAATAGCGCCCAAAACAGTCAGGAGTTGCTTTTACGGATATCGTTGCTCGCAAAAAAGACATGGAAACCCGGCCGCACGCTGATTTTTCTCGACGAGGTGCAGGAGTGCAAGGAGATAGTCACTGCCATAAAATTCCTTGTCGATGAAGGCAGTTACCGCTGAATATCGCGCCTGAGCGAAATAGATTTTGATATTTTTGCAACCAAAATCGTTTGACAATGAGAATGAACGACAAGCCCCGCAAGCAAGAGCCAAAGGGCACATCATATCCAGTAAAATCCGACCAGACGGTCGAGCAGTTTCTGTCGCACATTATGCAGGGCAAGAGCCGTACGTCCATTCGGCAGTTGTTGCAAAAGGGCGCCATCACTGTCAACGGTAAGCCGTTGCGCCAACTTGCCGACACGCTGAAGGCCGGACAGACGGTGTTCATCGGCAAAAAGCCCGACCCCGTGTTTCCTATGCCAAAAGGCCTGCGCATCATTTGGGAAGACAAGTGGCTCATTGTCGTCAAAAAGGAGACGGGCCTGCTCACCGTGGGCAACGAGAGTGAGCGTTTCCAGACCGCACAGACCTATCTCGATGCCTATATGCGATTCAAGGGCGAGGGCGAGTGCATCTTCATTGTTCACCGCATCGACCGCGACACATCGGGCATACTCATTTTTGCCAAGAGCGAGGAAGTGCAGTTCCGTCTGCGCACAACGTGGAACGACTCCGTGCAGAGCCGGCGCTACATTGCCGTTGTCGAAGGGTATCTTGACGAACCTGAAGGCACCATCGACACTTGGATTGACGAGAACAAGTACACTATGGTGATGCACGTAACCAAGGAAGGAAAGGGCAAGCGCGCCATAACCCACTACAAAGTGCTCAAGACTGCCAAGGGCTACTCGTTGCTCGAACTCGAACTTGAGACCGGACGCAAGAACCAGATTCGCATACATATGAAGCACATAGGCCACCCTATCGCCGGCGACGGCAAGTACGGTGCCCAGACCGACCCTTGCGGACGACTTTGCCTGCACGCACAGCAGATTGAATTCATCCATCCAATGACTCACGAGGTGATGGAATTCACGTCGGAAATACCGCACGAGTTTACGGCATTGTTCAAGTAGAATGCAATTGCAACGCCAAAAAAAAGCCACAGGCAAACGCTTGTGGCTTTTTTGTATGCTTTGCGCTGATTAGCGTTCAACGGCAGTGAATTCAGGAACGGCGTTCTCGTCGGCCCCCTTTGTTACAAACACTGTTAGTTGCGATGTGCTGCCATCAGGGCCAGCGTTCTCGGCGGTGAAGATGTAGTCGGTTCCGTTGCTTGTGGCACGTGAGCAGACAGTCACAGGAGTCATCTTGTACATTCCGTAACTGCTTGTGGCGGCATCGAATAGGGCCTTGTCGTCATCGTTAACGGCTTGTGCTTCAGAAAAATCAGGCAATTGTTCGGTCTCGCCAGCCAATGCGCCAATCTTTTTCAGGAAAGTGTCAATTTCGGCAGGAGCCGATGCTATGCGAGCCTGACGTACGCCATACGATTCGCCGATTTTCGCATTTGGCAGAGCCGCTTTCAGGTTGTTGGTGCTGCTTACGCGGCCACCGCTGCCGAATGTGCAGAATGGGAACACTACCTTGCCGCTCAAGTCGTTGTCCTTGATGAACGATGCTACAGGATGAGCGTAGGTGCCGCCCCATATTGGGTAACCGATGAAGATTGTGTCGTAGTCGGCCAGATTGACTTTCAATGGCTCAATGGCAGGAGTGACGCCGTTTTTCATATCTTCTTGCCAACGTTGGATTGTTGCCTGAAAATCGGTTGGATATTCACCCGAAACCTTGATTTCGGCGGTGTCGGCACCCAGTTTCGATTGAATTTCCAATGCAACAGTGCGTGTTGTGTTGGTTTGTGAGTAGAAAACCACCAATGTTTTGGTTTTTGCAGGTTCAGCGGTCTTTTTTGCTGATGCTGAACAAGATGCCAATGCAACAATTGAAGTGGCAAGCAGAAGGATGTTCTTCATTTTCATTTTCATAAATGTTTAAAAGTGATTATTATAAGGTTGCTTTTGCTGCTATGCGGTAAATGGTTTCAACATCGGCGGTGGTTAGTTTCACGAATCCGCCAGTAGTGTCCTTTATGCCCATTTTTGATGCGAGCAACGGAATGTCTGACTCCTTTGCGCCAAGTTGCTCAAAGTTGATAGGCATTCCAATGGAAGCCAAGAACTTGCGGAAGCACTTGATGCCTTCCTTTGCAGTCACTTCAGGATTTGCAAAGTTCATTTGGCAGCCCCATACGCGGGTGGCGACTTGTGCAAAGCGCATCACGTTGTGATTCATTGTAAATTCCATCCAGGCAGGCATCACAACGGCTAATCCTGCGCCGTGTGCAACATCGTATAGGCCCGACAGTTCGTGCTCAATGGCGTGGCTATTCCAGTCCTGACTGCGGCCAACACCTACTATGTCGTTGTGGGCAACTGTGCCAGCCCACATAATATTGGCGCGGGCCTCGTAGTTGTTTGGGTCGGCAATGACGCGCGGAGTTTCCTTGATCATTGTGAGCAGAAGGCCTTCACAAAGGCGGTCGGTAACTTCAACTTCCTCAGTATTTGTAAAATAACGTTCAAAAATATGAGCCATTATGTCGGTTGCGCCGCAAGCCGTTTGGAATGGAGGCAGGGTGCAAGTCAGTTCAGGGTTTAATATGGAGAATCGTGGGCGGATGAGGTCGGAACTGATGTCGCGCTTCAGTTTGCCGTCCTCACGTGTTACAACCGATGCGCCCGACCCTTCGCTGCCTGCGGCGGCAATTGTCAGCACGGTGCCGATAGGCAATGCCCGTTTTATTTCAGGATGATTTGCGTACAGGTCCCAGAAATCGCCATCGTAATAGAAGCCAGCGGCAATGCCTTTCGAACTGTCGATGCACGAGCCACCGCCTACTGCCAGTATGAAATCAATTTTCTCAGCCTTCGCCAATGCTATGCCTTCGCGTATCTTGGTATCGCGCGGATTAGGCTTTACGCCTCCCAATTCAACAAAAGCGATGCCCTCGTCGGATAGTGACTTTTTAACTCTCTCGAGCAGGCCTGTCCTGACAACCGACCCCGACCCGTAATGAATAAGCACTTTTGAGCCGCCGTGCTTGCGTACATATTTGCCGCATTCGTTCTCGGCCCCCTTGCCGAACACGAACTCTGTAGGGCTGTAAAATTGGAAATTGTCCATAGTTTAAGGTTTTTACGTGTTATATGAATTTTACCTAATCAATGTCTTGGCGTTTTCACGTGCTTCGTTGGTGATATCTTTCCCGCTCAGCATACGCGCAATCTCATCAATACGTTCATTGTCAGTTAGTTTGTCGACAAAAGTATGTGTCGTATTGTCAATGTCGCGCTTTGATACTCGATATTGGGTACTACCCTTTGCGGCAATTTGCGGCAAATGTGTTATGGTTATAACTTGCATTTGTTCAGCCATTTGTGACATCAGTTCGGCCATTTTGTGTGCAATGTCGCCAGAAACGCCAGTATCAATCTCATCGAATATCACAGTAGGCAGAGCCACCGATTTTGACAGAATGGCCTTTATGCTCAGCATCAGACGGCTAATCTCGCCACCCGATGCAATCTTCGAGATGTTCTGCAGTTCGTGGTTCTTGTTTGCCGTAAAGAGGAAATTCACGCAGTCACGGCCTGTAGGAGTAAACTGATTGGCATCAGTGCGGCTGATTTGCAGTTGCGCATTTGGCATTCCCAATCCAGTCAGGTGATTGCAAATCTGCTTGCTTAACGTTTCGAGCACCTTGTTGCGCCTGTCGGTCAGTTCGTTGGCTTGAATCACGAGTTTCGCTGTGCATTCTGAAAGTTGTTTCTCGGCCTTTTCAATCAGCAATTCGTAGTTGCCTGTTTTTGAGAGTTTTTCCTCAAGATTGTTTTTTATTTCGATGAGTTCGGCAACATCTTTTGCCTGATGCTTTTGCAGAAGGCTATACAGTTGGTCAAGTCTTTGCCGTAGTTCTTCAAGACGTTCAGGTTGGTTTTCAAGTTGTTGTACATCGTGCTCCAATTCTTGCGTCAGGTCTTTCATCTCAATGTTGACCGACTCCAGTCGTTGCAGGTATTCTCCTGATTTTGAAAAATAACGTTGTGTCTGCTGTATGGCCTGCCTTGTTTGTGCCAGCGCCGACAGCAGGTTTTGGTCGCTATCTTGCAGGATGTAGAGTGCCGAACCCAGATTTTGCTGAATGTCAACAACATTCGACAATGTCTGAAACTCGTCTTCCATTTCTTCCTGATTTGTCTTTTCAAGGCCGAATTCCGCCAATTGATTGTATTGGAATTGGTTGTAGTCGTAGTCGGTCGAGTTTTGGCGTGCTGAGTCTTTCAGTTCTTCAAGTTCAGCCTGCAGCCTTTTGTATTCGCTGTAGGTCAGTGAGTATTGTTTAAGGATGTCGAAATTCTTTGCAGCGGCGTCAACCACCTTCAGTTGAAATTGATTGCTGTTCAGTTCCAGGTTCTCGTGTTGCGAATGAATGTCAATCAGATACTTGCCCAAATCCTTCAAGTTGTTCAGGTTGACGGGTGTATCGTTGACAAAGGCGCGCGACTTGCCGTTTGGGAGCAGTTCACGTCTTATGATTGTCTCGTCCTGATAGTCGAGGTCGAGTTCTTCGAATATCTTTTCGAGTTTGTACGGCTTGACGTTGAAAGTTGCTTCAACAACGCATTTCTGTTCGGCATCGCCTATTGCCGATGTGTCGGCGCGGTTGCCAAGGGCCAACATCAGGGCGCCGAGCAGGATTGACTTTCCTGCGCCTGTCTGACCCGTAAGTCCGTATATTTCGGGTACGTCAATCACTCTGAACGCGGCGGCACGGATATTTCCGGGGACTACATGGCAAAGGTCGTGGCGTTCAGCGGAAGTGAGTGGGCTGAAACCGGGGGGACCTATCTTGACATCTGGTCCAGTGCCAACGGAGGTTTGGGTTCCCTTGTCTCGTCTGGCGCCGGTCAAGGCGTCCCTGTCACAA
>CALCFP010000034.1 GCA_937900725.1 uncultured Bacteroidota bacterium
TGTCGGGAAAAGCCTTCGGGAAAAACTCTGTGACAAGACCGCCTTCCTTGAGCATGGCTGTGGCAATATCGCGGTGCGCCGCTGGATAAATAGTGTCAAGGCCATGAGCCAGCACACCGTAGGTTGGCACACCAAATTCGATGGAAGCCTTGTGCATGGCAATGTCTATTCCGTAGGCGAGCCCGCTGACTGTGCAAATGTCGGCATGACGGCTATGTATGTCCTCGAGCAGTTCCTTGCAAAATGCCTGTCCCCGCGGTGTGGCGCTACGTGTCCCCACAACTGCCAGGTATTTCTTTTTGGAATCGATGGGCTGCCCCTTGACAAAAAGCACCAGCGGGCTATCCTCACACGTCTTCAACCTTTCGGGGTAATCCTTGCTGTACCATGTGATGATGTCGATGCCGTAATGATGGGAAAATTCAAGCACCTCATCTGCCTTGCGGTAATAATCCTCTTTGGTTATTACGTCAGCCATGTTCTGCCCAATTCCTGGAACGTGCTGAAGGTCTTTGACCTTCTTCCTGAACAATTCCTTCACTCCGCCTGCATACGAAATAAGGCGTTTCGACATTGTGCTACCTATGCCTGGAATGGCCCAAATGGCCAAACAATCGCGCAAATCAGGAGTTTCTTGATCCATTATGGATTTTTTCGTTTGACAGTTTCGAGAATTGCAAACGAGCGTTTTATTTTGTCTATCTGCTCGCTACTGAGCAAATTTATACAAACTTCGGGATATTTCGCCTTTCCGCCTATAGTATTCTTGTAAATGGTCATGTTGGTACGGAAAGGCTTCTTGACTATTTCGTAACCTGCAAAATCATCAGCCGAAATCTCTATGGAATTGTTTTCGGTGCGGATTGGCCAAAGCGCCTTGTAACGCACAACCACCTTGTCGGGACCGATGAAAACTATTACGTAGTTGTTGCCAAAAAGCACCACCAGCACGACATAGACGGCCAATACCGACAAGCCACAAAACACCCATGTCAAGTCGCTCGCTAAATTGAACAAATAAACCGACGCCACCAGCAAGACCGTAAACAACGGAATGAAAGCGTATATCATACGCATTTGCGACGCTTTGCCTGAGTTATCTATCTTCATACTGATATTCATAAAATGGCTGTCCCCAACCATGGTTAAACTTCTGAAAATTATTTAATAATTAGCATAAAGCGTGCCAAAACGACTTTTGCTTGTCAACTTAATAACGCCATTTGTCAAATGTGGAGACGCCATTTACGGACTTTCACAAACATCGTCACCAATTTAAGGATAATTCGTTTTGCCGAAATGAATGGCAAATTATCTTTGCGGAAAACCTGAATTTATGTTTGGATTACCTACAGAGCTTCAGCATACCGACAACCTTGAACTAAAGGAAATAATGCAACAGACAATAATGTTGCAGAACGGAAGGGTGGCAAGCCAAATGGCCAAATATGGAGTTCACGGCAACATGAACTACGGCGTGTCGCTGACCGACTTGCGGAAAATTGCAGACAACGCTGGCATAAACCATTCGCTCGCCCGACAACTATGCAATCTGAAAATCAGAGAAGCAAAGATTCTGGCATCAATGATGTTCGACGTCGACAAGATGGACGATGACGACTTGCAAATCGTAGCCGACTCCATTACAAACATCGACCTTGCCGAAAATTTCGCGCGAAACACCATAAGCCGAATCGGCAACATCGGATTTATTGACCAACTCGCCCAAGGCACAGTATGGCAAACCGTTGCATCAATTCACACAATAGGCTGGATATCCGTTAGAAATGAAATTTTTGCATCAACATGCGAAAAATGGTTTCTGGACAACATTGCAGACATTGCAGGCAGGCACATTGCCGAAACACGACAGCCACTGCTGACTACGCTTGACACGGTGGCGCGCTCAAACGAGGCTAACAGCAAGACCGCCGAACAACTGGCCTCCAAGTTGAAGGCTTCAGCATCGGAATTTGAACATTCCATTGGCGACCAATATTTTTGGCTATACACTGACAATTATTCAAAATAAATCGCGAACGGCTGATAATTTGTCACCTGAAACGTGCGTTTCTCATTTTGGTCTGCTTTTTGATAGAGACTACTATGCAAAGCAATTTGGCATCGAAATAAATTGATTATTAACTTAAAAAATCGAACAATATGAACTTTAACAAGACATCGAATCCAACACTTGGCGAAAACATAATCAACAATTATGCATACGCCACCGCCGACCGTACCATGACGGTACAAGGCGCTGTAAACAAAGTTGCGCTGTTGCTTGCCCTTGTTGTGGCAGG
>CALCFP010000035.1 GCA_937900725.1 uncultured Bacteroidota bacterium
TTATGTGTTGTTGAACAAACCGAAAGATTATATCACCACGACCGACGATGAACGTAATCGTGCTAATGTGATGGAACTCGTGCAGGGCGCCTGCAAGGAACGCATCTATCCTGTTGGCCGTTTGGATCGCGATACTACAGGTCTGTTGCTTTTAACCAATGATGGCGACCTGACCAAGAAACTGACACATCCTTCTTCTGAAATCGAAAAAACCTATTCCGTAGAGTTGGATAAGAATTTCGCTGCCATCGATATGGCTGCCATCCGTAATGGTCTGGAACTCCCTGATGGCGTTATCATTCCTGATGAGGTGGAATATGTTGGAGATTCTAAAATCAATGTGGGCATTACTATCCATTCTGGTAAGAACCGCATTATCCGCAGAATGTTCGAATCTTTGAAATATAAAGTCAAGAAACTTGACCGCGTCTATTATGCCGGACTGACAAAAAAAGGTCTGCCACGAGGTAAATGGCGTTTCCTTACCGATCAAGAAATCACAATGTTGAAAAGAGGCACATATAATTAAGTGAATTTTTCTTGGTAGTAAAACAAAATAATATAACTTTACAGCATACCAGAGAATTTCATAAAGAATGAGCCTAAAAAAAGAATTGTTGATTTACAACGGTGTAATCACATTCGATAAAATCGAAGATATATTAACGCTATTTAACCAAAGATTGCCCGAAACAAACAGCCAAGTTTGCAAGATAAGGTTATTCTCAATAATGGTTGAGTGTCTGGAAAATGCCTACAGGCACAATTACACACCACCAGACCAAAATCCTGAAATCATGGTTGAGTTGTCACAAGAGGAATCTATTTTCACCCTAACTGTTGGCAATAAAATAGCAAATACGGAACTGAGACCTTTCACTGACAGAATAGACAAACTTAACGCATTGTCATTTCCAGAAATAAAAAGCGTATACAACGATACCATTCACAAAGCGCACATTTCAGAAAAAGGTGGCGCAGGATTGGGCTTGCTAAAGATTCTACGCAGTTCGAGACTTCCTATGAAGTACAAGGTTACAAGCATTGATGGCGACTGCTCGTTCATCACAATAACTATCACTATCGAAGACACAAAATAACAATAGAAAGATGAAAGCCATCCATATTAAAGAGACTACGACATCACCTGCCGTCACTTTGGATTTTGACAATAACATTTATGAAATATCAGGTTGTTCACGTCCTGAAGACGTTGTGGCATTTTACGGCCAAGTGATAGATTGGCTAATCACTTTGAAAAAAAGCATCAATGCCGACTTAATAGCGAAAAGCGCACAGACTCCATTGGTATTCAAGTTTTGCTACGACTATTTCAATTCATCATCGGCAAAATACATTTTGGACATAATCCTTCTTGTTGACGACATCTACAAAAACGGTCTGAACGTAAAAATAGAATGGCAATACAAGAAGGATGACGAAGATATGCTTGAAACAGGCGAGGAATTTACAGACTTGATTACCTGCCCAATCGACTTCATCGCTATTTCATAAAGCACACACATTTGCCGTATTCCCACATTTCCTGTATGATTCAAATGCGCGACAACACATTTCATCATACATAGGAACATTATTTTTTATTATGGCGACAATCATCGAATTTGACGGTTACTTGCCCAAAATCGGCAACAACTGCTTCATTGCTGAAAACGCAACTATTGTGGGACACGTGACCATTGGCGACAATTGCAGTATTTGGTACGGAAGCGGATTGCGTGGCGATGTTGGCGAAATCAATATCGGCAACAACGTAAACGTGCAAGACAATGCCGTGATCCACTGTTCCGAAGGAAAATCCACCGTCAACATAGGCAACAACGTAACTATTGGACACAATGCCATTGTCCACGGCGCCACCATAAAGGACAGCGTGCTAATTGGCATGGGAGCCACCGTACTGGACAACACCATTATCAACGAGAACACCATAATTGGTGCAAACGCACTTGTTCCAGGAAATTTACACCTCGAGCCTAACAGTATCTACGCAGGAATTCCTGCCAAAAAGATAAAGGATATTCCAAAATCATCCTCTATTGTCGCCGATTCAGCAACGCACTACGTAGAACTGAAGGACCGATATCATTGATAGGGATTACTTTACTGGTTCAAGACCGAGATCTCGCGCCTTTGCCAACATGAATTCATAAGCAGCCTCGTGTGTATTTTCAATCACACCGTCGAGAATGGCATCCTTTATGGCGTTCTTAATATTTCCAATTGCGGGACATGGGGGCAATGCAAACGTGGCAATTATCTCCTCGCCAGAAATTGGCGGC
>CALCFP010000036.1 GCA_937900725.1 uncultured Bacteroidota bacterium
ATATGATTTCTTCTAAAAATAACATCAATTGCTGCATGGAACTTGATACCTGCAATCTCTGCACCTACACCATAGATGGCGAAACCGAGACAGGCCCAGATAACCTGCATCTGATATCCAAACAAATGGCCTTCAAACTCGTGTCCAACGGCATACCACTTGATAAGCGCACCCGCAAACATCAAAACAGTTGACATCACGCCAGTAAAACGGATTCCGAACTTGTCGAGAATAATGCCTCCAAAGAACAGCATCAGCAGGAAAACGTTGAAAAATCCGTAAGAGCCTGAAAAGAAGCCATAATCGCCACTCGACCAGCCAAGACCGCCATCTTCCTTTGCCAGCGTCAGCAACTGTTCGAGCGGTGACATTACATCAGTAAAAAAATATCCGAACATCATTGTGAACGACACTATGGCAAGCGCCGTCCAACGTGCGACTTTAGAATCGCGAAGTGATTTTATTGTTTCCATAATCATACTTTCGATTGGTTACTTTAAAGGTATGTTTTTCAATGTCTCGACAATCCAACGGTAGTAACGTTCAACTGAAGCGATGTTGACGGCCTCGTCGGGCGAATGCGGGTGAACCAAATGCGGTCCGCAGGCAACCATATCCCAATTGGTGTATTTCGAGCCAAGAATGCCACATTCAAGTCCTGCGTGAACGGCCTTTATTTCTGCCTCCTTGCCGAAAACAGCAACCGATGTCTTACGCATAACATCAAGGATTTCAGACTTCATATTGGGTTTCCAACCTGGATAGCCACCCTCGAAGTCGACTTCGGCATCAGCCAAGTGGAACACACAGCCTATCTGCTCTGCCAACTCAATTTTAGCAGACTCGACAGACGAACGCAACAAACACATAATCTGTATCTTATCACCTTCCAATTTGACAATTGCCAAGTTATTTGACGTTTCAACCAAACCTTCGACATCAGCACTCATACGGGCCACGCCGTTAGGACAAGCATAGACAGCCTTGACCAATCGGCTCTGAACGCCATCGGAGATAACCTTTGCAGGCATTTCAGCAGGTTCGATGCCGACCTTGAGTCCTGGGTCGACAGTGTTGAGTTCACCCTTGACAACACTCTCAAAATCAGCAACGTCAGCAGTTATCTTGTCGGCATAGAATTCAGGAACGAGAATTGTGGCGAAAGCCTCGCGCGGAATGGCGTTTCGCAGACTGCCACCCTGAATATCGGCCAAGCGGATATTGAATTTTGCCATTGCGCTATTCAAATATCGGGAAATCAACTTGTTGGCATTACCACGACCAAGATTGATGTCGATTCCCGAATGTCCGCCACGCAAACCCGTAACCGACAAACGGAAAGCCTTATGATGCTCTGGTGCATCTTTCAGTTTGGCATCGAAAGTGAATGAGCCGTTGATGCCACCTGCACAACCGACGCAGAGTTCGCCTTCGTCCTCATAGTCGCCATTGATAAGTATATCGCCCTGCAAAACTCCTGATTTAATGCCATTTGCACCCGTCATTCCTGTTTCCTCGTCGCAGGTGAACAAAGCCTCGATAGGGCCGTGCTGAATATCTTTTGAAGCGAGAATGGCCATTGCGGTAGCAACGCCAATGCCATTGTCGGAACCAAGCGTAGTGCCGTTTGCCTTAACCCACTCGCCGTCGATGCGTGGCTCGATAGGGTCGTTGAGCCAATCGTGTTTCTTGTCGCTGTTTGCCTGCGGAACCATATCCATATGTCCTTGAAGGATAACGCCTTTGCGGTTCTCCATTCCTGGTGTGGCTGGTTTGCGGATTATCACATTGCCAATCTCGTCGGCAAATGTTTCAAGTCCCAATTTCTTTCCGAAATCGAGAAGGTAGGCTCGCACTTTTTCTTCGTGCTTTGATGGCCGTGGCTGTTGCGTCAGTTGGTAGAAATACTCCCAAACGGCCTTCGGTTCAAGATTTGATAGGGGATTCATTGTTATTTAGGATTT
>CALCFP010000037.1 GCA_937900725.1 uncultured Bacteroidota bacterium
GTCCTAGTAAAACATTGACTCCAAGTTTTGCAGACTCTTCACCGAGCGCTTTTCCTAATTCATCGCCCAATTCAACATTCCAAGAATTCGCTACAGTTGCTGATGTAGGAAAACATGTTGCAGGAATAGAGTTGTTGTTTTCTCCTGCTTTATCAAGGTGCAGACGGAACATACTCCGCATACCTACAACTTATTTAATGTAGTTGCCAAACATATATTCTTACGATGAATATCCGTCCTCTGCATTCACCCACGCTATTGCTTTATATCGCCCAGATGGGCTGACCGGCACGCGGTTTACGGATTTTGTGGGGTTGGAACCACTTTACCTGCATTACGGCTAACCGCAGAGATGTGGGAAGAAAAGAAAGGTTATTGAAGAAAGGAACATTTCCCACATCTCATTTTCTATATATATTATATATCAAAAATTTTTTTAGTTCAAATGAAATTTTATTCACATAAATTCATTATGATTGACAGCAAATTCATAAGCCCACAATTTCCTAACATCGCTATCATATGCTTCGTAGATTTGCAATAATCTTTTCTGTGTAGCAATTTTTGCTCTTGACTAATGATTGCAAAATAGCGATAAGGACAAATTCGACTTTGTCCCATATCTGTCGTATTATGTTTTGGAATCAGGATTAAGAGAGACTTCGATTTTTTAAGAATATTGTAATATATTGAATTACTAACAATTAAAATATTTAAATTATGAAAAGGATTGTTTTTTTAGTTTTAGCCGTTGTGGCTCCATTCATCGCGAGTGCGCAGACAATAACTGCACAAAAAGCAACTCCCGAAGATTATGACAATATGTTGCAACAATTTGGCTTTGAGTGCTATCCGTTTACGATTCCCGACAAATGTAAAGAGGCTACATTTATAGTCAAGGAGTTCGAAAATCAAAAGGAGGTGGATTCATTGTTTTTTCCATATATCTTTGATGTTGAAACAACGCATATGGCTGTCAATTTTGGACTTATGCAGGGCGACAGCCTTCGCCAATGTGGCATACAGTGGGACGCAGGTTGGACTTTTAACCTAAAGCACAAATTTGTAATCACCGATGATATTTTTATTCCAAACCCACATACGTTTTATTGGGCTTTCCCACGTGAAGGCAATTTCAAGTTTAAGAAGGGAGAATTCATCCCGCTTGTGATTTACGGTTCGGCATACCAATTGACCGACAAAAATTCAGGCGGGCATTATTACAAGGCTTGCGGAGATTATGACGAATTGGTCAAGATGTCGCCACACTATTACTTGATAGGAATCAAGATTCTTAAATAATAGTTGATACTCAAAAAGTTATTGCAAAAGCGCGTTCAACATAAATGTTGGATGCGCTTTTTTTTGTCGTCAAACTTCGGCTTTAAGACAAAAAATGTATTTTTGCCACGTCTTGTTGCCGTGTGCAATCCTGCATTCGGCATTAAAAGGGAATTTGGTGCAAGTCCAAAACTATCCCGTAGCCGTGAGTTCCGTTTACGGCGACTCAAATCTCTAGCCACTGTCTGTTTTGACGGGAAGGCGAGTCGTCCAGGAGCGAGTCGGAAGACCTGCAAGGCGTGTCGCTGAATAGTCTCGAGGAAGACGATGTCAGTCAGTTTTGAAAAATGTAAGAATGAGGTTGAATTTGAAACACGCCATTTTGGTGGTGTGCTTGTCGTGTTCGTGTGGCTTGTCCGCACAGACCGATACTGTCACACACAGCCGTAGCGTTGCCGACGTCAATGTTGAGGCAAGGCGCGCGCGCGTGTCGTCTATGCCTGTCCAGACTATCGACGGCCGTCAGTTGCAACGGCAGGGCATACGCTCGCTTGCCGATGCCGTGCGCCGTTTCAACGGCACCAACGTAAAGGACTATGGTGGCATTGGCGGGCTCAAGACCGTGTCGGTAAGGAGTGTCGGGGCATCGCACACTGCCGTCTGCTACGACGGCGTGGTGTTGAGCAACTGCCAGGCTGGCCCTATCGATATTGGCCGTTTCAACTTGAACAACGTAGGCTCGCTGTCGCTCTCGATAGGCCAGGACGATGCGCTTTTGCAACCTGCAAGGGCATTCTCGTCGGTTGCCGTTTTGTCGGTCAATTCGGTTCAGCCAACCTTTGAAAGCAATCGTCGCACGCAGATAAAGTGCATCTTGCAAGGCGGTTCGTTCGGCTATTTCGATGCCGATGTCAACGGGGCCTGCAAGTTGGGCCGATGCACGTCGTTGTCGGGCAATGCCGAAATGATGCGTGCCAATGGCGAGTACGCTTTCACGCTTGTCAATGGCCGTTCCACAACCCGTGAGCGCCGTATCAACACCGATGTGTCTTCGGTTCAGGGCGAAATCAATCTTTTCCGTGCCGACAGTTGTAGCCGTTTGCACGCAAAGGCCTATGCGTTCTATTCCGAACGTGGCCTGCCAGGTGCGGTTATCTATTACAATCCTGTTGCAAATGAGCGACTTTGGGACAAAAACCTATTTCTTCAGGCCGATTATCGGCGAGTTGTTTCAAGCGTTTTGAGTTGCCGTTTTCAAGGCAAGTACAACTATTCGTGGAACAAGTACGAAGATGTCAATGTCAAGTACGCGAGCGGTCGCCAGACCGACCTGAACACTCAAAACGAAGGCTATATGTCGGTTTCCGCGCTTTGCGAGCCGTTGCATTGGCTGGCTATGTCGTTGGCTGGCGACGTGGCCTGCAACACGCTTTCCAGCAATATGGACAACAATCCGCAACCGCGACGCACCACATTGGTGTCGGCTTTCAATGCAAGATGTTCGTGGTCAATGCTTTCGGCAACGGCAACGCTTGTCGCCACGCACATTGCCGAAAAGGTGGAGTCGGGGGCCAAACCTGACGACAGAAACAGGCTGTCGCCCACATTCGCACTCAATTTCAGGCTTGCGCCAAATGTCGGAATCCGTGCTATGTACAAGTCAACTTACAGGGTGCCAACCTTCAACGAATTGTATTACACCACAATAGGCAACACATATCTGCGTCCCGAATTGGCAGATGAGTTTAATGTTGGCGTGACTTATTTGTTGAATATCAATAATATAAATATCGAATTTATGGCTGATGCCTTCCGCAACTATGTCAATGACAAGATTGTGGCCGTGCCAACCACTTACGTTTGGAAGATGCACAATTGCGGAAAGGTTGAGGTGACTGGCGCCGATGTCTCGCTAAAGGCGCAAATTGCTGTCAATGAAAAGATAAGCGTAGATGTGAATGGCGGATATTCTTACCAGAAAGCCATTGATGTGACCGACGCCAACGATGTCTTTTATGGCGACCAGATACCTTACACGCCATTGCACAGTGGCAATTGGCAGATGTCTGTTGATGTGTCGTGGCTCTCGTTTGGCTACACGGCGATAGCGTCGGGCAAGCGTTACTATATGAAGCAGAATTTGCCCGCAAACGCTGTCCCTGCCTACGTTGAGCACACCGCCTCGCTGACGGGCAGGTTCCGTGTTGGCGGGTGCAGTCTGGCACTCAAGTTTGATGCCGTCAACTTCACCGACAAGCAGTACGAGGTTATTCGCTTTTATCCGATGCCTGGTCGTTCCTGGCGATTGTCTTTGATGTTAAGTGTTTAATGTTTAATAATTTTAATAGTTTTTCTTATGAAAAGGAATTTTTTACGTTTTTTGAGTTTTGCAACAGGTGTAGTTATGGTTGCAACAGTGTTTACTGCTTGCGATAATGATGATGATTCAAGTCAATGGAACGATGCTGGTTCCATAGTCGATTTGCCGTCGGAACGGGTGTTTATCCTTAACGAGGGCAGTTATCAGATGAACAATTCAGGCATTGATTTTTATGCGCCAAATGCCGATGCAAGTGATAAGGACTACAATTTTGTTGGTGATATTTATAGCGTTCAAAATGGCAAGTCGTTGGGAGATACTGGTCAGGATATGATTGAATATGAAGGTAATATATACGTTTCTGTTTTCGGTTCCAGCCTTTTGCTGAAACTTAATTCGGCAGGCGTAGAGGAAGCGCGTCTGGCATTTTCTGAAACCGACGGTCAGCCTCGATATATGCAGGCCGTCAACGGTAAAATCTACGTCACTCTTTACAGTGGAAAGGTTGCGCGCATCGATGCAACGACGCTTGCCATTGAGGATTATGTTTCAGTTGGCTTGAATCCCGAACATATCGCATATAATAATGATTGCCTGTATGTTGCAAATAGCGGTTGGGGTGCCGACAGCACTTTGTCAGTCATCAATGTCAACGATTTCAAGGTTGAAAAGACCGTTAATGTCGCTGTAAATCCTTGTCAAGTTTTAGTATCTGACAATCAAGTATTTGTAATGTCTTACGGCGCATATTACGATTATCCAGTCCAGTCAGTCGATATTGAAAAGGGCACCAGCACAACTATTGCAAATGCCTCTTTTATGGCTGAAAACAATGGCGTTTTGTATCTTGTGAACAGCGTAACTGATTGGGTTTCAAATGTTACATCCAACGCATTTTTTACTTACGATGTTGCTTCAGGCAAGTTGGACAGCGTTTCGTTCCTTGACGATGAAACTACCGCATTGCTTTCATCTGCTGGCATTTATATGGTAGAAATAAACCCCGTAAATGGCGATTTCTACATTGGCGTGTCTGATTATGTCACTAACGGAACTGTCTATCGCGTCAACAAGGACGGCAAACTTATTGATACAATACATTGCGGTGGCATTTCGCCAAACAATGTCGTTTTTTTGAATTGAAAATATTGAATGAAGGTTTTTAAGTTATTTGTTATCAGTTTGTTGTCAATTATTGGCATTGCTTCGTGCAACAGTACGGGCAATGCCATTGTTGACGGCTCACATATTGCTTTTAAGTATGCCACCGATTTGACTGTCAATGTTTTGGATAGTTGTATTGTTGCCAATGTCCGCAACCCGTGGGACACTTCGCTGATGCTTCACACTTACGTCATTGTGCCTGCCGATTCGGTTTTGCCTTCGTCATTGCCGTCGGGCACGCTCATTCGCACGCCGTTGCGCAATGCGTTGGTATTCACGTCAGTGCACACAGGATTGATTTCATCTTTGGGTGCTTTGGACCAGATTGGTGGCGTCTGCGATGCTCAATATCTTCAACAACCGTCTGTCGTTCAGCGTATTGCCGACGGACGGATAGTTGATGCAGGCAATGCTATGAATCCCGACATTGAGCAAATCATCAATCTTCAGCCCGATGCCGTTTTTCTGTCGCCGTTTGAGAATGCAGGCGGGTATGGAATGGTTGGTAAACTGAATGTGCCTATAGTCGAATGTGCTGATTATATGGAAGTTTCGCCATTGGCTTGGGCCGAGGGGATGCGTTTCTACGGGCTTCTGTTTGGCCGTTTGGCTACCGCCGACAGCCTTTTCTCAGTTGTCGAGCGCAACTACTGTCAATTGCGCGATTCTGCATTGCAGACAGTCGAGCGTCCGCTTTTGCTCGCCGAACTCAAGTCGGGTTCTGCGTGGTATGTGTCCAGCGCAAACAGCACCACAGGCCGTTTCTACATCGATGCGGGAACCAATTACGCCTTTGCCAGCCAAAAGAGGGCAGGAGCGGTCCCGTTGTCGCCCGAATCGGTCCTCGAAACCGCTCACAATGCCGACATTTGGCTCTTTAAGTACAATCAGTCAGTCGATTACACATACTCACAACTTGCAGGCGAGTGCGATTTGTATCCGCATTTCAAGGCCTTTCAAAACAAGGCAGTCTATGGTTGCAATACCGCCTATGTACCTTATTATGATGAAGTTCCGTTCCGCCCTGATTTGCTTTTGCGTGATTTGGTCAAGATAGCGCATCCCAATTTGTTGCCAAATTATCACTTGCGCTACTATTCACCATTGAAGCAGGATTGAGTTATGCGTCGTATCTACATCATATTGATAATATTGCTGATAGCATCCATTTCGGCAAATTTGGCCTATGGCTCTGTCGCCATACCTGTTGCCGACGTGTTCCGCATTTTGGCAGGATTGGGCTCCGATAATCAGGTTTGGCAGGTAATCGTTGTGCAGACGCGTGTCCCGCAATGCGTGACGGCGTTGCTGTGTGGAATGGCCCTTTCCGTGGCGGGCCTTATGTTGCAGACCGTTTTCAGCAATCCGCTTGCAGGCCCGTCCATATTGGGCATCACAACGGGCTCGAGCCTTGGCGTTGCCGTGGTCACGCTACTTTGTGGCGGTGTTGTTGCCGAAACGCTTGTCGGTTGGACGGCGACCATTGTCGGGGCGCTTGTCGGCGCATTTGCGGTAATGCTCGCCATTCTTGCGCTCTCGTCGGTTATCCGTAGCAACGTGATGCTTTTGGTGGCAGGTATGATGATAGGCTACTTGGCATCGTCAGCCATATCGATGCTCAATTTCTTCGCTACTGCCGAAGGCGTCCATTCGTTCACCATTTGGGGCTTGGGCAGTTTCTCGGGAGTGTCGCTGTCGCAATTGCCGTTTTTTGCCGTGACGGTTTTGATCGGCCTTTTCATATCTATTTTGCTGATTAAGCCATTGAACGCCCTTTTGCTTGGACCTAATTATGCCGAAAGTCTTGGCATCGGCATTCGCCGAACCCGTTTCCTGTTGTGAGTTTCGGTATCATCGAGGCTTTATAGCTTTTTCTATCTTCTGTAAATTCGCGTAAAGTTCCTTTGCGACATCACGGCAATTTCGCAAATCCTGCATAAAGATATCAAGTGTTTCCGAGTCCGTGACCATTGCCCCATGACGGGCAATATTGTTGATGTTGATGCCAATTCTTTTCAGTTCAAGCCTCGCGTCACGGATGGCAGCATAGTCTGCCATGTTGTACTTGATCACCTTTGCACGCTGTGCCGCCTGATGCATAAATTGGGTATAGGTAAGACCG
>CALCFP010000038.1 GCA_937900725.1 uncultured Bacteroidota bacterium
GCGCTGACGGTAGGGAAGTGCTTTGTAAACGCCTCTTTCTTTTGCTGTTCGGCGGCTTGTATCTCTATTTCCGATTTTTTAATCTCGTTGTTGTTGTTCAGGGCTGCGCGTTTGCACGAGTCGAGGCTTATGGCCTGACTTACGTATGCCGTATCTTGTGCGACGCTGTTATTGCTTGCAAGCATTGTTCCGCCCGCCACAATTGCCAATGTGAACAATTTCGGAAATTTAGGGCTTGATGGAATTGACCAGAAATTAGGTCTCTTCATCTTGTCGCTATATGATAAGTCATAAAGTATTGGCAATATGAATAATACCAATATCATTGAGAGCAATAGCCCGAAGCAGATGACAGTTCCCAGAGGGCCCCATAGTGGCGAACGGCTGATAATCATAGGTATTACGCCCATTGCCGCTGCGGCCGATGTCAGGAAGATAGGGCGCATACGGCGTTTTCCCGCCGCTATTGCCGCTTCGCGTACAGTCAGTTTTTCCTTCTCGCGCAATTCGCGTGCATAGTCGATTAGTATTATGCCGTTGCGCACAATCATGCCGCATAGGCTTGTTATGCCGACAAATGCAGTGATGCTGAAAGGGTAGTGCATCAGTTTAAGGCCGATTACTGCGCCAGGAATGGTGAGCAGCATGCCAGACATTATTAGCAGTACGGTCTTCATTCTCTTGAATTGGAACAGCAGAATGAAGAATATTGCCAAGATGCTCAATACCAATGCGATGCCCATTGGGACAAATACCTCTTGAGTGCCGTAATAGTCGCCACCATAACTTATTGTGGTTCCAAGTGGCAGGTCGAGGGCCTCAATCTGTGGGCGTATCTCTTCGAAAATGTTGTTTGCCACAACGTCAGGCTCGTTGTCGATGGCAATAGTAAGGGTAGGCACGCCGTTGCGGTGAACTACCGTGCCCTCGTTCCATTCTGGAACCAATGTGGCAATAGAGCGCAATGGCACGGCCGACAGGGTCTTGAGCGATGTGACGTACTTGTTGTCGAGCGAATTGATGCTTTCCTTTTCGCCTTCGTCCTTTATTACAAGTTGGACGTCAACAGGATAGTCGCCTTCCCAGATGGTTCCAAGAGGCAGGCTGTTGTTTCCCGCCAATATTGATGTCGCGATTAGCGATTTGGATATTCCGAGACGGTTGGCCTTCTCGCGGTCGACCTTCACGTGCACGTTCTGCACCTTGCTGTCCCAGTCGGAATGAGCCCACAGGATGCCGTCGGTCTTGGCCAGAATGTCGTTTATCTGCTGTTCCACCTTGTGAATGTCGCTGATTGAGTCCGATGTGATTCTGACCTCGATAGGCGATGCGGTGAATTGCAGGGCCAACAGGCGCCAGCGTACGTGAGCGTTGGGGTAGTGGTTGGTGTACTTCATCTCGTAGTCGCGCACAATGTCTTTGGTCGCTTGGCAGAAGCGTATGCCAGTGAGAATGGTGCCCGTATGCAGGCGATGGAATTTGTGGCGCAAATACGGTGTGGAATCGAGGTGAACTTGTGCCAATGAAACTTGTCACGTTTGTGACGCGGTTGTCGGCAAGCAACAAGGCTTCAACGCTGTCGACAACGGCTTGCGTCTGGTCGAGCGACGACCCCGGTTCCCTAAACACTTCAACTGCAAACTGGTTGCGTTCGACTTTCGGGAACAGTTGCTGGTCTATTGTGCCGAATACGACAAACGATACTGCAACTATTGCCAATCCGACAGCCAATACGGTCTTTCGGCATTTGAAGGCCTTGTCGATGGCATTGTCATATACTGACTGCATTACATCGAGGAACGAACGGCGCTTGGGCTTGCCGTCGTCAGACTTCTGCTTGATGCCTTTCTTTATGAACACGAAATTGAGGTACGGAACCATTAGCAGAGCCACAATTACTGAAATGACAAGTGCTATGGCCACCACAATCGGTATGCATTGCAGGAATTCGCCCGCCGAGCCAGGTATCATAAATCCAAGTGGCACGTAAACGGCAATGATTGCTAGTGTGGCAGTTATGATGGAACCGCTCAATTCTCTCGCGCTCTTTATCGACGCGTGCCAAGGCGAGATGCCGTGGTCAACCAAATCGACGTGGTTGTCGATGACCACAATGGAGTTGTCGACAATCATTCCCAGCGTCGCGATAAGGGCGCCGAGGGTAACTGTATTGAGCGGAATGCCCGTAATGTACATCACGCCTATAGAGATTGCGGTACATACCGGAACGCCCATTCCGGCGATGAGGGCGGACTTGAGCGGAA
>CALCFP010000039.1 GCA_937900725.1 uncultured Bacteroidota bacterium
AAGTTGGCTCTCAAATGAACCATACATTGTAAAATCGAGGGAAAACAACGAACTTCTGCAAAATCTAATCGCTTTTGACGCACCAATTCTGTTTGAAGGACTACACACCACGCATTTCATTGCCAACAAAGAACTTAAAGACAGATTCAAGATTGTCAGGGCACATAATATCGAGCACGAGTATTACAACGGACTGAAACGTCAGGAACACAACTTGTTGAAAAAATTCTTTTTCCTGACTGAAAGCCACAAACTCGAACGTTATGAAAAGAAAGCAATGCCCTTTGCACAACTCATAGCATCAATCACAGAGAAGGACACCGATTATTTTTCAAGCACTTACGGACACAGCACTCACCTGCCAGCCTTTCAGCCAAACAGTGCAGTATGTGGAAAAACAGATTTTGGCAAGCACATTCTGTATCACGCAAACCTTTCTGTTCCAGAAAACATCGAAGCGTCTCTATTTTTGGCTAAAGCATTAAGAGACATCAACTTTCCTATAATTTTTGCAGGTAAAGACCCCGACAAGGCATTGGCAAAGGCTGTTTCGACGAATGCCAACATCGCTATTTGTGCCAATCCAACATCAGAACAAATGGACAAACTTGTCGAAGATGCGCAAATCATTGCACTGCCGACATTCCAGCCAACTGGAATAAAACTGAAACTGCTTGAATCGCTCTACAAAGGACGCCACTGCGTAGCAAACAGACAAATGGTAGCAGGCACGGGGCTCGAATCGCTATGCCACATTGCCGACTCTGCAGAAGAATTTGCGCAAATATGCAGAGACCTAATATCCAAGCCGTTCGATATCAACGATTTGCAAAACCGTTCAAAACTATTGTCAAAATTTGACGCATCGATAAACGCACAAAAACTTATCGACTTAATAGATAATGCTTTACGATAAACACGTAATCAGCATATTTGCAAAAAAAACGTGTTACACATTTTTCCCAAATGAATATCTTCGCAAAAAAAATATAGAATAGTTATATTCTATTATATAATTATATATCAATATTTTATATTATGAACTACAAGAAAATTCTAACAATACAAGATATATCTTGCGTTGGACAATGCTCACTTACAGTTGCATTGCCAATTATTTCAGCGTGTGGCGTTGAAACCTGCGTATTGCCTTCTGCCGTGCTTTCCACTCACACTGGCGGTTTCAAGGGGTTCACTTTCCGCGACCTAACCGATGATATGCCTCTCATCAACGAACACTGGTGCAAGGAAAACATCAAGTTCGATGCCATTTACACTGGTTACCTTGGTAGCACCAGGCAAATTGACATTGTGCTTGACATCATCAGCAAAACACTGAACGCGAACGGATTGACTATAATCGACCCTGCAATGGCCGACAACGGAACATTGTATTTCGGCTTCGACGATGCATTTGTAAGCGCAATGAAAAAACTTTGCGCAAAGGCAGACTATGTGTTGCCAAACATCACTGAAGCCTGCTTCATCACTGGTAGCGAGTACCGAACTGAATACGACAAGGAATACGTTATGGACCTGCTTGACAAACTCACTGCCAACGGTGCTAAAAACGTAATCCTCACAGGCGTAAGTTACAAGCCAGAAACCACAGGCGTAGTTGTATATGAAAATGGCGAATACAAATATTACGAGCATCGCAAGATAGCGCAAGGATGCCACGGAACAGGCGACGTCTATGCTTCAGCGTTTGTTGGCGCACTTATGAACGGAAAGTCAGCCTTTGAATCCGCCAAAATTTCAGCAGACTACACCGTCAAGAGCATCGAAAACACTCAAGGCGACAAGTCACACTGGTACGGATGCAAGTTTGAGACTGCCATTTCCGACTTGCTGAAAATGTTGGGCAAATAATCACTCTCCGACCAATCATCGACAATGAAGCCATTAAAAGCCATATTGCTGATTCTTTGCATTTTGCCAACCATTGTAATTGCACAGACAAGCAATTCAGAACAACGGTACAAGGATGCTATGCAAAACGCAAAGACCGCATTTGACGCAAAAATGTATTCCGACGCGCTTTATTTCTATCGCGAGGCACTCAAGATAAAGCCTGACGCAAAACTGCCACGCTACAAGATTGAGGACATCCGCACAATATACATCGATGAGAATTTAAAGGAAATCACTGAAACACAAACCGTTGAACAGTCAGAAGCAAAACAACAGGCTGAAACCAAAGCAGATGAACAGATTGAGGCAGAAGTCATCAAGGCAACATCGGAAATGGAAACCTTGAAACTTGTTGCCAATGTTATGGTTATCGACGAAGAACCAATTGAAACAGAAGAAAATATCGAGGTTGACGAACTCATTCAGTCAAGACAAGTTTTGGCATTGTCCGAAATGGAGCAAAAAAACGATGCAAAGATAGAATCAAAAGACACGCAAAAGGCTGAAATAAAGAAAGTAGACAGGCAACCTGTCACACCAGAGCCAGAAAAACCTCAAGTTGAAGAAAAAACAGAACCTGAAAAGCCTCAAGTTGAAGAGAAAAGCAAGCCGAAAGTTGTGACTGAAAAGCCAAAACCGACACATCAGCCTGTCAGTAAGCCCAAACAAATGACTGAGGAAGAAAGGAAAGCGTGGATTGAAGCCGAACAGGGAAAACTGCGTCTACAATATCCTGAACAAAAGACTGTTTTGGAGATAGACCAACCGGGAAAGCACATAACCCGTGTAATAATGAACATCGACAACAAGATTTCAATATACTTGAAAGTCAAGCACAACTGGGGCGCCACATTCTTTTTTGAGGAAGTCATCGGCAAGGACAATCTACAGAGCATCAACGAGATATATTTCAACAAAATGACAAACCTTGCCACTTATGGATATTAAATTCTACCAATACATCGATGCCGAACCTGAAGACGTGTTTATGTCGCTAACCAATCCACGTTCAATAGAGTTGTGGAGCAGTCTGCCTGCCGATATGAGCACAGAGGAAGGCTACGAATTTTCCATCTTTGACGGCGACATTGTTGGACGCAACATAAAGGTTGTCGAGAACCAAATGCTTCAACAGGAATGGTATTTTGGAGATGAAAATGCCGAGCCGTCCATTGCAACAATCAAACTGCACCCCGACAAGAATGGCACAACTGTCGAAGTCAGGCACATAAACATTCCTGACGATGCCTTCGACAACATAAACGAAGGCTGGCACGAATACTACATTGGCGCAATAAAGCATTTCTGCGAAGACGATGAATGATTGTCATCATTCTGCCAAAGTTGACGAATTATCATAAATAACCCCAAAAAATTCCATAAAGACTTTTTGGGGGTTATGTTTTTATCGATTAGAGATGTAATCTCTATCCGTAAATCTTATGTTGCCCAGCCAGCAATGTATTTTTCAGCAGACTGATGATTGTCATTGGGCCGACACCTCCTGGAACTGGCGTTATGTAACTGCACAATGGTGCAACCTCGTCGAACTTTACATCGCCTTTCAACTTGAAACCAGACTTTGTCTCGGTTGATGGCAGGCGGTGAATGCCAACGTCAATAACAACGGCTCCTGGCTTAATCATATCGGCAGTGACGAATTCTGGCTTGCCTATGGCTACAATAAGGATATCGGCACGACGGCAGATTTCCTTCAAGTTCTTTGAACGGCTATGGCAAATTGTCACTGTTGCGTTTCCTGGATTCGACTTGCGCGACATCAACAGGCTGATTGGTGTTCCAACAATATTGCTTCGGCCTAATACCACGCACTCCTTACCCTCTGTTTCAATGTTGTAGCGAGCCAAAAGTTCCATAATTCCCGCTGGTGTGGCTGGCAAGAATGAAGGCAGGCTCATTGCCATACGGCCTGTATTGATTGGATGGAAACCGTCAACATCTTTGCGATAGTCGATTGCCTCGATAACCTTATTTTCGCTAATATGCTTTGGCAAAGGCAATTGCACTATCAAACCATCAACATTGGGGTCGGCATTTATCTCGGCTATTTTTTCCAAAAGTTCAGCCTCCGTAATATCTGCAGGGAAACGTACGTCAGTAGAGTCAAAACCAACAGCCTTGCAAGTCTTGATTTTGCTGTTCACATAAGTTGTGCTTGCGCCATCGTCGCCTACCTGAATAACTGCCAAATTCGGGCGCTTCTGTCCATTGGCTACCATCTGCTCAACCTCCTGCAGTATCTCGGCCTGCATTTGCTGATTAATAGCCTTTCCATCAATAAGTTGCATATAGTATTTTTTTTAGTATCAGTAATATTAAGGCCTTCTCATATTCATATTTTTCATTTGGCTCATCATCTGCGCCATCTTCTTTACACCAGAGCCACCGCTGACCATCTTCATCATCTTGCGTGTATCTTCAAACTGCTTCATCAGTCGGTTTACATCTTGGATTGAAGTGCCACTGCCCATTGCAATGCGCTTGCGACGACTGCCGTTAATGATGTCAGGGGTTTCGCGCTCGGCAGGTGTCATTGAGCCTATTATCGCCTCAACGCCTTTGAATGCGTTGTCGTCTATATCGACATCTTTTACGGCCTTGCCCAACCCAGGAATCATTGAGGCCAAGTCTTTCAGATTGCCCATCTTCTTAACTTGGTCTATCTGCGAAAGGAAATCGTTGAAATTGAATGTGTTCTTTGCAATTTTCTTCTGAAGTGCCCGAGCCTCCTCGGCGTCGAACTGCTCCTGTGCGCGCTCAACCAACGAAACGATGTCGCCCATTCCCAAGATACGGTCGGCCATACGGTCAGGGTGGAAAACATCAAGAGCATCCATCTTCTCGCCCATTCCGACGAACTTGATAGGCTTGTTGACTACCGAACGGATTGACAACGCCGCACCACCACGAGTATCGCCATCGAGTTTTGTAAGGACAACACCATCGAAATCAAGTCTATCGTTGAATTCCTTGGCAGTATTGACCGCATCCTGACCTGTCATCGAATCGACAACAAACAATGTCTCGTGAGGCTCAACGGCTTTCTTGATGGCGGCAATCTCGTTCATCATCTGCTCATCAACAGCCAAACGGCCCGCCGTATCGACGATTACCAAATCAAAGCCTTTTTGCTTGGCGTATTTGATACCGTTTTTGGCTATTTCAACAGGATTTTTGTTTCCATCCTCAGTATATACCTCGACTCCAATCTGTTGGCCCAAAACCTTCAACTGCTCTATGGCGGCTGGACGGTAAACGTCACCTGCGATTAGCAATGGCATTTTACCGCGCTTTGTCTTCAATCGGTTGGCCAACTTGCCTGTAAAGGTTGTCTTACCTGAGCCTTGCAAACCTGCTACCAGTATGATTGTCGGATTACCTTTTATGTTTATGTCGACCGACGAGGAACCCATCAGTTCAACAAGTTCGTCGTGGACAATCTTAATCATCAACTGCCCTGGCTTGATTGAAGTGAGCACGTTTTGTCCCAAGGCCTTTTGCTTGACGGTATCGGTGAATGTCTTGGCTGTCTTGTAGTTGACATCGGCGTCAAGCAAGGCTTTGCGCACTTCCTTCAGCGTTTCGGCAACATTAATTTCGGTGATTTTTCCTTCGCCCTTCAGCAATTTGAAAGAGCGTTCGAGTTTATCTGATAGATTCTCAAACATTTTTATTCAATTCTTTATTTTTGGCAAATGTAGCATAAAAAAGTTGAAAAGGCATAAGAGGTCAAGAGAGTTTAAAGATTAGAGGCAATTGAATTTATCATATACTGTTATACACAGTATGTCAAATATTTAAACCAAACAATCTACTCTATTTTTCTTCTGGCACGTTGACATTCCGCCCCATCACTTCGCGCGCATCTTTAGCATACTGATGCAGACGTCCCCAATTGTCGGACGGGCCTGGAATTGACGGGAACTTGCCGTTCTCAACGTCAGATATCGGCACTATGAAGAACAGACGCCTATCGTCGACCTTTGGATAATGGACGTATGTCAACTGGTAATTGGCCTCAATTTTAGGTTTTCGACCTTCGCGCTTGGTTAATTTCACTTTGACAATTGCCGCGCCGTCGCGTGGTGCAGTGCGCTGGGCACTCACAAAATTGCCTAACGAATATACCAGCAACTGGTTTTTGGTTGTATCCAGTTCCATTGGTTGCAGAACGTGTGGATGCGAGCCGATAATAAGGTCGACGCCATTACTTTTGAGAATGTTCTTCAGATAAATCTGGCTTGAATTTGGCATAGTGTCGTACTCAATTCCCCAATGCATACAAGCCACTATCAAATCGGGATTCATTCGCTTTGCGATAGATATATCATTGAGTATTTGATTTTTATCGATGCGGTTGACAATTGTGCCCTTGGGCGTCGGCAATTCGTTTGTCCCGTACGTATAGTTCAGGAACGCCAACTTTATGCCTTTAACATCGACAAGAAACGGATAATTCTTCAGATACTCCGCAGAATCGCGGAAAGTCCCGGTATGTGGAATGTCCAGCGAATCGAGCACCTCAATTGTCCGCACAACGCCTTTTTTGCCGCTGTCGCACGAATGGTTGTTGGTTGTAAGCAAAAGGTCGAATCCGCAATCTTTAACAGCCACAGCCAACTCATCGGGCGAGGAGAATTGCGGATATCCTTTATACGGTGCGCCAGCCAACGTCACCTCGAAATTAGCGACTGCATAATCGGCCTTTTCGACCAAAGGCTTTATGTACCGGAAACAGTCAGTATAATCGTATGTCTTGGATGAATCGTTGTATGCCGCCGCAATTTGGGCGTCGTGCCCCATTATGTCTCCTGCGAAAAGCAGTGTCACGACATCGCCGTCAGACTGCGCACTAACATCAAAAATGGCACACAAAGCCAACAATAATGCATAAAAACGGCAACGCATCGATTATCTGTTTTTGGTTCGGTAGATATTCAGGAATACAGGCAAGTGGTCGCTGTAACCGCCGAGATACTTGTACCCGGCATAAGTTCGGTAAGGCTTGAAGCCGACATTTGTCTCATCGGGTTCCAAGAGAAACGGCGCATCGAAAACGTGGGCATCGTCTTTTGTGGTATAAAGCGGTCCGTTTCCATCAAGCAGAGAGCCAGTTATTATCATTTGGTCGAGTATTCCCCAGATGCCGTCGTATTTGTGCGTTCCCTGCCCTTTGACAAATTGCATATAATAAGCCAAATTGTAAAGTTCCGACTGCCGAATCGTGCTAAAATCGGTTTGTGCACGCAAGTCGACACAGACGCTGTTGTTGTCAGGATAGTCGTTCAAGTCGCCCATAATGACGATAGCGCTACGCGGATTCTCATTCAAGAGCGAGTCAACCTTGACACGTACAATGGCCGCAACCGCCCTTCGCAATTCGTCAGACTCCATCTGCCCGCCCCAGCGCGATGGCCAATGATTGACAAAGACGTGCAACGTATCACCATAGACTGTCGTCCCTGACGCCATAAGAATATCGCGAGTTCCTCTTCCGCTCTTCTGCACATTTACAGGAATAAATTTCACGTTGAACGGCTTAAAGCGTTTAGGCTGATAAAGCATTGCAACATCGATACCGCGTCCGTCGGGCGATTCCTTGTGAAGAAAACTGTAGCCGAACCGTCTCAAATCGGACTGGTTGACAAGGCTCTCGACCACATAACGCGATTCAATCTCGCTCAACCCTACAATATCGGGCGGATACCAACCTCCTATTGATGCTATCACCTTGCTGACCTGCGCGCGTTTGGTGTAGAAACGCTGTTTTGTCCAATGCTTTTCACCTTCAGGAGTAAACTCATCGTCGTTGGTCAGCGGATTGTCATCAATATCGAAAAAGTTTTCGCAGTTGTAGAACATAATGCGAAGTGTCCGTTCCTGCTCTATGGCACGTTGCAACTCGGCTGGCATGCCATTATCCTGCGCCCTGACAAATAGGGCGAACATCATGACAAATACCGGTAGCAATAGACGTTTCATTTTTCAATTCTTTCGTATGCGCCCAAGTCGGGTTTGTCGTCACGTTGATTACCATCCAGATCAATTGGATATTCGGAAAGGTAATAATCATGTCCCTTATCCTTTGCCGCAGACAACGTGTCAAGATGGAAATCGCCTTCAGAAATGTTCACGAATCGTGGCAACGAATCAATGTCAGATATGACATTTCGGAACACGCCTTGACCTGGCATTTTTTCTTTATCATTGTACCTTAACATACAGTTTTCAAATGCATACGCAAATTGAGCCATATCGGTAGGAACCATATCAACAACGAACTCTGAATTTAGGGAGCCATAAATGATACTGTTCGAAAATTGTGCCAAGAAATCATAGACAATGACTGTTTCTTCATTGTCTATGTAATAATTATTGAAAATAAGCGATGGATTCCTATGAGAAGGATTGTAGTTGGCCAATGTGGAATGAATGAACTGGTAGTCTCCTCCCAATGTCAAAGCAGCGGCATAATATCCACAATTTGATATAACAGTATTGTAAACCAGCATATTGGCATTTTGAGCATAAATGCCGGCAATTGACATATTCTGTATAATGGAATTTGACAATGTCAAAGTCTGCTCATCTTCAAAATGGTTATCTACCTGAATACCCTTGATGCCATTTTTTATGATAGCATAATCAATTGTATTTCCACGACTTCCATCAAGAATATGAATATTGCCGAAATAATACATATTGTCATTCACGACATATGAAGCGCCCCATTGACCAGACTTGTCTGAATAGTATTTATCCAAACGGTCACCTTGCATAAAGACAGGTGCATCAACAGTGCCATTAACATGAAGTTTACCCTTTACAATAAGGCTAGAATTATTGTGAAAATAAATGCGAGTACCAGGATCGATAATAAGTGTACATGCCGAGTCCACCAATACTGAGTTATAAATAAGGTATGGCCTGTCATTTTTTTTTTTTTTTTTTAAATAAATGAATTTTTACCGATTTCGAAATATTATTCATTATATAGATGAACATTCTGACCAAAGGCTTCAAGTTTCACATCTTGTTGGTTGCCATTGGTTTCAAACAGAATAGAGTCAAAAACCAGAATTGGAGAATCGCTATCTTTGGGATCTACTGTCACTTCCACAAATACGAAAGCGCTATCATTGCCGCGTATTTCCAAATTTCTGATATCATTTGATGCGATTCCATCGACATTCAGCCGATAGTATTTGCTTTGCAATGAAACCGAAGTACGGACTGCATCATTGTTACGGTTATAGACGATGAACTGGTGCGTGGTTGAACCAACATTTGAAAAAATGGTGTCAAATTTCAAAGTGTCTATAGAAAAAGACAAACGAGCAGAAGTGGAATTAGTAAAACTCTCCTTTTCATAACACGATTGTAACAATAAGACACACAGCACAATGCTGCACAAATGGAATAATCTCATAACAAGTTTAATTTCCAAACGGCACAAAGCAGAAATTATTGCGTCAGAACAATTCCACCTCTATGTTTTGGATAAATGCTGTATAAGTGTACTCGTTTTGAACTTTTGCGCCAGCCAGCAAGATGATTACAGGCTTTTCAGAACCATCCTTGGCAAGGATTTGCACTTCTTTGCGCTTGCCAACATCCTTACGTTTGTCAGGATGGAGCAAATTGACCATAAACTCATCTTCATCTTCAGGTGTGTATTTACGGAACAGCATCTTGATATTTTGACCAAGCACCTCGCTGCGTGAATATCCCCATAATGTCTCTGCTGCACGATTGAAGAATTCGACATCGCCAGCCTGATTAATAGTAACTATAGCATCGTGGGCACCTTCAAGAGTCTTTTCATTA